>JAUNSE010000459.1 GCA_030539415.1 Desulfovibrionaceae bacterium | reverse complement strand
GGCCGGCCTGGTTGCGGATTCGTCTGGTGTCTGATCTGAAGTCATTTTGAGAAAATCGCCGAATGAGGGGGCCTGATCCGGCCTGGCTTGCGTATTGGCAATGGAGGACTGTGTGTGCATGAATAGGCTGTTTTCCTTTCGGGGCGCTGTATGAGGCGGACCCGCGGTTCTAGTGGCTGCTGGCCGGAAGAACGCAGAAAGTGTGTGATATATACCTTACAATAATGTTATTTTCAAGAACATTGGCAACAGCCACATGCTCTGAAAGACGCACAAAAAAACGCACTCACCGGCAGAAGACGGAATCAGGGAATGTTTCGTGCGGACTGTCGGGCAGAAAGCGGGCGCATGGAGCCGGTCCGCCGCAGGTGACTTCTGGGGCCGTTCAGGGTTCCCGGAGTGAGCGGAGAGACGGTTTCCCGCACGGGCGGACTGCCCGGCACCGCCTCGCGGCGCTCGTCGGGTCCCGGCGGTCAGCCTGGGCAGAAGTCCGTCCGACTGCCGGCCGATCCGGCGAAAAACGCGTTCCGCAGCCGGCGGCCCGCTGCGGGGACGCCGGGCGCGAAATTAAATAGAATATTAAATTGCTAGTATTTCAACTGGTTGACTGCGCCGGTGTGACAATTATGTCGGGACCCGCTTGACAATTGTGAAAAAAAGTATGAAGTTCGTCTTCACGAACAAGTTTGTATATCCGAATCATGACCGGACGGCAAGTCCCCTGTGCAAAAGGGGCTGTCCGGGAGGCAGAAAAAGTTTTTAACAAGTATTCCTGAATGGTTGGCTGAAAATTCAGGTCCGCGGCGAAAAAATATCGAGCGGGATATCCCGTCCTGCTTGACATATGTGAAATTTTGAATAAAGTTCGCACTTACGAACAAGTTCGTAAATACGAACAGAAATTGGAGCAAAACTCTCACCTTCACCCCAAGCTTGCTGGAGTTCTGTATGGGCACTACGTACGCCTTAATCATCCTTGCGATTTCGATCATCGCTATCATTTTCATGTGTGTTAAATGGAAGGTCCACGCCTTCCTGGCCCTTATCGCCTCGGCCATCTTCCTCGGGCTCGCCAGCGGCATGCCGATCACAAGCATCGGCGGCGCCATTGAAAAAGGCATGGGCGGCACCCTGGGCTTCCTGGCCCCCATCCTGGCGCTCGGCGCCTTCATGGGCAAAATGCTTGAAGTGTCCGGCGGCGCCACCTCGCTCGCCAACAAGTTCATCGATATCTTCGGTCAGAACAAAGCGTACTGGGCGATGCTCATTATCGGCTACATCTGCGGCATTCCGGTGTTCGCGCAGGTCGGCATGGTGCTGCTGATGCCCCTCGCATTCTCCATCTCCAGAGAATCCAAGCTGCCCATCCTGCTGGTCTCCCTGTCCCTGTACACCGGCCTGCTGGTTGTGCACTGCGTCGTGCCCCCGCATCCGGCCGCCATGGCCATTGCCAATGAACTGCATGCCGATGTGGGCCGCGTGATCATCTACGGCCTCATCCTGGTCATCCCCGGCGCCATCATCGGCGGCCCCCTCTTCGCCAAGTACATCTGCAAGAAGGTTCACGTTGACCTGCCCGAGCGCATCAGCGAAGCCATGAATTCCGGCAAGCCCCTGCCCTCCTTCGGCGCCACCCTGTTCCTGACCCTCCTGCCCCTCATCCTCATGATCGGCAAGACCGTCTTCGAAGTGGCCGTCGGCAAGGACAACGCCCTCACCCCCGTGGTCAACTTCGTCGGCCATCCGGTCATCGCCCTCTTCATCTCCGCTGTCTGCTCCATCCTCTTCCTTGGTGTGAAGCGCGGCTTCAATTCCGACCAGCTCTCCGATTTCTGCAGCAAGTCCCTGCTGCCCATGGTCTCCATCCTTCTTGTTATCGGCGCCGCCGGCTCCTTCAACCGCGTTATCATGGAATGCGGCATGGGTGAAGTTCTGAAGAACGTCCTCATCACCATCAACATGCATCCCGTTATCATGGCCTACATCATCGCTTCCATCATGCGCTTCTCCCTGGGCAGCGCAACTGTGGCCATGATGACCTCCGCCGGCTTCATCACTCCTGTTCTGGCTGTCCATCCCGTTGACCCGGCCCTCATGTGCATCGCCATCGGCGCCGGCGCTATCGGCTGGTCGCACGTCACCGACTCCGGCTTCTGGTTCTTCAAGGAATTCCTGAACATGAACGTGAAGGACATGTACATCTCGTTCACCCTGTCCGGCTGCCTCGTTTCGCTGCTGACCCTGGTCGCCTGCTACATC
>JAUNSE010000458.1 GCA_030539415.1 Desulfovibrionaceae bacterium | reverse complement strand
GGGCAGTTGACCAAGACCCGGCGTTTGTCAACTGGAGTTGAAGCAAACCGGCGTGCATACAGTCAGCGGGGGGTTCAGTTGACAAAGACCCGGCGTGTGTCAACTGGAGTTGCAGGAGGCCGGAGGCAGTCTGGGCCTGCCGGCGGAGGAAGACCGCTCCCGGTCGCCGGGGAGGTGGGCGGTCGACAGGCCTCAGCCGTCAGATGCCCAGCTGTCTGAACAAATCCTCCGCATCCCTGGCGGCATGCAGGTTCTTCCCGGTGTCCACATCCCTGAATGCCTTTCTGGTTTCCTCGTTGGGTATCTCCAGACTGAAAGGCAGACGCTTTTCCCTGGCCGCAAAGGTCAGGGTCATGCGGCAGAGGTCGGAGATCGTCAGGCCCATTTCCGCCAGCACGGCGGCGGCTTCCCGCTTGATGGCGGGGTCGATGCGTACGCGGACATACCCGCTGTCAGACATGACTGTCCTCCTGTCTCGTGGAAAATGCGGTGCAGTCGGGGCGGACGGCAGCGCCCCAGGCTGTAAAGGGGAGGGCGGCAGGGCCTTTTGCAGAGCCTGCCTTCCCGGAGGTCTTTGTTGTCCGCAGAGGCAGACAGACGCTGCTCTGCCCGGAGCCGGCCGTCTGCCTGCGGCCATGCTATCTGGTCCGGGACCGGGCTCCGTCGCGGCCAGGCAGAGAGCCTGCGGGAAAGCGTCGCCATGGTGCGGGGCGCTGCCCTGCACGCCGGGGAGAGGGCCGGCAGGGGCCCTCTGGCGCGTTTTGCGGACAGCGGCCGGGATGACACTCGTCCGAAAGCTCTTCCTTTTCCCTGCGGGTGAGCCAGAGTCCCCAGATGGTGGCAACACAAACCAGAATGCCCGTGAGTCCCCAGGTTATGATCATGATTTGTCTCCTGCGTGAGCCGCCCGCGTCAGGCGAGCGATGTCGAAAGTCCGCCGGCGGCACTGCCCGGCAGAAACAATCAGTCGTCCTTCCTGTCCTTTCTGATGAGCCAGAGGCCCCAGATGCCGACAACATTGACCAGACTGAAGGTGAGAGTCCACGTCCGCGTCATGATTTGTCTCCTGTGCGTGAGCCGCCCGCGCCAGGCCTGATGAGGTCCCGGGCCGGCCCGGCACCGCGCGTTCCGTTCAGGCCATGCCGCCGGAGGAACAGGCCGGCGGCGGGGCCGGAAGGCCTGGAAAGCCCCTCCGGTGGAGCCGGAGGGGCCTGAAAGCAGAAACGAGCCGTCAGGGGTGCGTATCAGTCGTCCTTCTTCCTGCGGGTGAGCCAGAGGCCCCAGAGAACGCCGAGCGTCGCAAGGAGGGCGGCAATGAGCCAGGTGGATATCATTCCGCTCTCTCCGCCCGGCTGGCGAGCCACATGGACAGGATGAAGGCCAGCGCGCAGACGACGAATGCGGAGTGCAGATCCCGGAGAACAGCGACAGCAAACGCCGCAACGCTGATCAGTTCAAGCCAGTCGGCCATGCGTTTGTACATAGAGACTCCTGTGAAAATAATGAACTATTCCATTGTCCGAAGACAGGCTACCCCTTTCCCGGCGCTCAAGTCAAGAAAAATTAAAAAACCAAGAAAACAGTCCCTTGCTCCGTGAAAACAATGCCTGCCCAGGAGCCTCCCGCACCCGGCCGCTCTTCCCCTTGCGAACATCCTTCGCTCGCCGGTCCCTCCGCCCGCAGCCCTCTCCCAGCCCCTCCTTCACCGGGCATCGCCGCCAGCCAATGTCCCCGGGCGAGCCATGCTCAAACGCCCAACCACTCCCTCCATCTCTTCACCCGGCCATGACCGGCCCGTCCGGCCCGGCAGGAAGCCCCTCCCAATCCGCCGAAGAAGCCGCTCCGGACCCTTTCGCGGTGCTTGCGCGTGTTGCCTTGTCAGGCCGCATGGAGTACAAAACACTTTGGTTTGGTTGTTGTTTGCCCGCACAAAGGGATCTTTTTTCCGCTCTTTTTCACTTCACCTTCATTGTTGCGCCTGTTCACCATTCAGCCGCCGTCAGGGGATGCCATGCTGCACCGCTTTGTCAAACCGGCCTTCTTTGTCCTTCTTGTTCTTGGCATCGCATTCCTTGCCCTGCATTCCGGCCGCGGCGCAAGTCTGCTTGACAGCTCCTTCCACATGGGGCGCTTTGCGGACTATTCGGAGCTCTCGCCGCTGCTCTCGACCTGCCTCATGGCTTCCTTAAGCCTGCCGGCTCTCATATGCTTCCTGGTGCCGGACGAGGTGGTGACCACCCTGCTGGTCGCGGCCTCCGGCTTCTGGCCGGGCTTTGCGCTCTCGACCATGGCC
>JAUNSE010000457.1 GCA_030539415.1 Desulfovibrionaceae bacterium | reverse complement strand
CTGGTGAGCGTGGGAACAAGCAGCCTGGACGTGTCCGGCGGCACCTTCTACGATGACCTGGTCGGCGGAAACTTTGTGAATACGACCTACGACGGGGACAACACCGTAGGGACCTCCTCGGTGAGCGTCAGCGGCAGCGCAGTCGTCAATGCCACTGTTGTCGGCGGCAGCGAGGTGAATGCCGGAAAATCCAATGTGACCTCAAGCTCGGTCAGCATAAGCGGCGGCACCATCAACGGCACTGCGGTCGGCGCCAGCGCGGTCGAGAGCCAGGGCAGCACCGCCGCCTCCTCGAAAGTGACTTCAAGCTCGGTCAGCATCAGCGGCGGCTCGGTGTCGCGCGTCATCGGCGGCGGCCTGGCCAGCACCGGCTCGGAGGCGACAGATGGCGCGAGCGCCAGCGTGTCTGTAGGCACCTCCGAAGTTGTTATCAGCGGCGGCACCGTGGGCAGCGAGGACGGCGTCCTCTCTGTAGCCGGCGGCAGCCTGGCCAGCGGCGAAGGCAACAAGGCCGAAACGACCGGGTCCGCCAGCACCATCATTTCCGGAGGCACTGTCATCGGCCCGGTCGCAGCCGGCAGCGCGGCCGCGGAAGGAGCCACGGCCAGTGCGGGCGCGGTGTCTCTCACAGTCAGCGGCGGCACCATCGAAGGCTCGGTCTACACCGGCGGCGCCTCCATCGACGGCAGCTCGGTCACAACAGAAAGCTCGGTGCTGGCTGTTACTGGCGGCACCATTACCGAGGACCTGGTGGTCGGCGACTACGTGGTCTCGAGTGCGGGCGTGGAAGGGGAAGAGCAGGCCATGCTCAATGCCGAAGGCGACTCCTCTTCCGTCAGCGTCAGCATTGCCAATACGACCATCGGCGGCACTGTGAGCGTTGTAACCGACGGCGCGGAGGTGACCTTCAACGGAGGAACGACCACCATCGGCAACCTGGCCCTGAATGCCGACAGCACAACCTCTGTGACAAACGGCGCCACTGTGAGTGCCAATGACGTGAATGTGGAGGCCGGCACCCTTTCCATTGCCAACGGAACGCTCAGCGTCCTGGACGAGATTCACGCGCAGTCCTCAACAAACGAAGAGACCGGCGCAATCGAGAGCTCGGGCACGATTCAGATAGGCAGCGGCGGCACCCTCAGCTCGGCCGGCAAGGTGGTCGTGGACGGAAACGGCGCCCTCACTGTCAGTGAGGGCGGCACCCTGACCCTGACCGAAACAGGCACCATGGAAATCACCGGCGGCAAGGTCACCTTTGCAGACGGCAGCACCCTGACCGTTGACGCTACGGCAGCTGCTGCGGCCGCAACCGCCATCATTTCCGTGAATGGCGGCGAGCTTGAAGTTGATGCAGGCTCCACCCTGGTGCTTGCTGACGCCGTCTCCGGCCAGACCTACAACATCGTGGATGGCTCCGAGGAATACTGGACCAATATCGTGGCCAGTTCGGACATGATTTCGATGGTCATGGACAAGACGACCGGCACTGTCTCAGCGGCTGTAGCCGACGCCACCTCCGCCTACAGCGGCATCTCCGGCGAGACAGGCGGCCTGCTCCAGACCCTGTACAGCACAGGACTCAACAGCACCACGGCTGACGCCGCGGGCGTGCGCTTCCTGTCCCGCGCCACGGACAGCAGGTATCTTGGCTCCGACAAGGGCGCGGCTGTGAAGGCCATCGAATCCACGGCCCGCTTCGCAACTCTGGGCGCCGTGCCGCAGATGACCAAAATGGCTTCCGACGCCGGCACCAATGCCGCTGTCGCCCGCTTCGGCTTTGCCACCTCCGAGGACAGCGTCATGGCCATCAATGCGGCCGGCGACGAGGTGAAAGCAAATGATGCCGGCTTCGCCCTGTGGATTGCCCCCATGTGGCAGAACCGCTCGGGCTTCGGCATGGAGGCCGGAGAGCTTGACTACGGCTTCAACGGCAATATCGGCGGCGTGGCCATAGGCGCGGACTACACCTTCTCCAACAACATCCGCGCCGGTCTCCTCTTCAACATGGGCGGCGGCTACGCGGAGAGCAGCGGCGACCTCTCCGGTGTGGAAAACAGCATGACCTTCTGGGGCCTCGGTGCCTACGCCGGCTGGACCGGCTGCGGCTTTGGCATCATGGCCGATGTCATGTACACCAGCACCTGGAACTCGGTGGAAGGCAGCCTGGACTCCAGGCTCGGCATGGGCTCGCAGCTTGAGGCCGACATCCAGGCCTCGGCCATTACGGCCGGCCTGCGCGCCGAATACACCTTCGAAACTTCCGTCCTCGACTTCATCCCGCATGTGGGCGTGC
>JAUNSE010000456.1 GCA_030539415.1 Desulfovibrionaceae bacterium | reverse complement strand
TTCTTTCGAGCGTCATTTCCATTATCATCACTCTGGCCGGCGCGATCGCCATGCAGGTGCTGCCCATCGCGCAGTACCCCGACCTCATTCCGCCCAGCGTCAACATTCAGATTGCCTACCCCGGCGCTTCGGCGCAGACCATTGCCGACACGGCCGTGGCTCCCCTGGAAGTGCAGATCAACGGCGTCGAGCACATGCTCTACATGCAGTCGACCAGCTCCTCCGGCGCCGGCATTGCCATGATGAACGTGTACTTCGCCCTGGGCACCAATCCGGATATGGCGCTGGTCAACGTCAACAACAAGGTCAATCTGGCGCAGACGCTGCTGCCGACCATCGTGCGCAACCAGGGCATTTCGGTCACCAAGCGATCCCCGTCGTTCCTGCAGCTGATCTCGCTGTATTCCTCCGACGACCGCTACAATGACATCTATCTGGCCAACTATCTGGAAATCAACATCCTTGACGAGCTGAAGCGTGTCGAAGGCGTGGGCGAAGCTTCGAGCTTCGGTCCCTCCGACTACTCCATGCGCATCTGGCTCAAGCCCGAAATGCTCGCCAAGTATCAGGTGACGGTGGGAGAAGTCGCCGCCGCCATCGCCGATCAGAACCAGCAGTTCGCGCCCGGCCGCATGGGCGACATGCCCGCGCCCCTGGACACCAAGCTCACCTGGCAGATTGACGCCAAGGGGCGTCTTGCTTCCGTCGAGGAGTTTGAAAACATCATTGTCCGCACGGGCGAGGATTCCTCCCGTCTGCTGCTGAAGGACGTGGCCCGCATCGAGCTCGGCGCCGAAAGCTACGCCGTTCAGGGCTACTACAACGGCCATATCGCCAGGCAGGCCGGCATCTACCTGCTGCCCGGCGCCAACGCCATCGCCACCGGCAACCGAGTGACCGCCAGACTGGATCAGCTCCGCCAGGAACTGCCCGAAGGCATGATTCTTGACGTGCCGGTCGACACCAACGAATTCGTCCTTGAATCCATCAAGGAAGTTATTCACACCCTGGTCGAAGCCATGGTGCTGGTCTTCCTGGTGGTCTATCTCTTCCTGCAGAACTGGCGCGCCACGATCATTCCCTGCATCGCCGTGCCCGTCTCCGTCATCGGCACCTTTGCCGGCATGCTGGCCCTGGGCTACTCCATCAACACCCTGACGCTGTTCGGCCTCGTGCTCGCCATCGGCATCGTCGTTGACGATGCCATCGTCGTTCTGGAAAACGTCGAGCGCATCATGGCCGCCGAGCATCTGCCTCCCAGAGAGGCCGCGGCCAAGGCCATGCACGAAGTGACCTCGGCCCTCATCGCCATCGTGCTCGTGCTCTGCTCGGTGTTCATCCCCGTCTCCTTCATGGGCGGCCTCGCCGGCCAGATGTACAAGCAGTTCGCCATCACCATCTCCGTCTCGGTCGTGCTCTCGGGCATTGTGGCCCTGACGCTGACACCTGCTCTGTGCGCCCTCCTGCTCAAGGAGCATCATGACGGCAAGCTGCCGCGCTTCTTCGTGGCCTTCAACTACTTCTTCTCCAAGTGCACCCACAGCTATGTGCGCACGGTGCGCGTGATCAAGAACTCCCCTGTCCGCTCCTTCGGGCTGGTCGGCTGCGTTGTGGCCGCCCTTGTCTGGCTGGCCGGCGTGGTGCCCACCAGTATGGTTCCCTCCGAGGACCAGGGCTACTCGCTCGGCGTCGTCTTTCTGGATGACGGCGCCTCCACGCACCGCACCCGCGAAATAACCAAGCTGGTCGAACAGTTCGCCAGGGATGAAGCCAAAGTCGTCGAGTCGACCGTTGTCATCAACGGCTTCGACATGCTGTCCTCCTCGGTCAAGTCCAACTACGCGACCTTCTTCTTCTCCTATACGCCTTGGGATCAGCGCAAGGAGCCCGGCATGGACGACGTCGCCCTGACCGGCCGCCTGATGCGCCTCAATGCCATGCAGCCCTCTGCCGTGGTTCTGGGCTTCACTCCGCCCGCCATTCCCGGCATGAGCACCACCGGCGGCTTTGAAGGCTACATTCAGATGCGCGCCAACGACACGCTGCAGGACCTCGAGCGTCATACGAGCGAGCTGTGCAGCAAGGCCATGCAGCGCCCTGAAATCGGCTCCTGCCAGAATCTGTTCAGCACGGGCTCCCCCCAGATTTTCGCCAATCTGGATCGCGCCCGCTGCAAGGACATGGGCATCTCCCTTGAAGAAGCCTTCACGGCCATGCAGGGCATTTTCGGCACCTACTACGTGAACGACTTCAACTACATGGGCTTCCGCCTGGGCAGCCGCAACGTGATTGGCGAA
>JAUNSE010000455.1:1461-2300 GCA_030539415.1 Desulfovibrionaceae bacterium | reverse complement strand
CACGGCAGCTCCGGCCGCAACGCCCGCCGCGGCGGAAGCGGCGCTAGCCTGAGAGGCTGCGGGAGCCGCGGGAGCCCCGGAGGCGGGAGCGGCATTGTGTTCGGTGAAGTTCAGCTCGGGCATGGGCTGGGCGGTGCCGGCGGCCTTGCCGCGGCCCAGCAGCCGCGAGAAGAGGGAGGGCTTTTCGGTCTTTGCGGGCCTGTCCGCTGCGGGCAGCACCAGGCCTGCCGGGGCGGTCTCCGCATCCCGGGCGGGGCTGGTTCCGGCCTGCACGCGGCGCTCGGCGCCGGCCTCCTCGTCGGCCAGGGCCCTGCCCAGCGCAAAGGCGCTGCCCGCATCCATGCCGGCCTCCTGGGCCTTCTCGGCCAGGGCGGCCTCGCTGTCGGTGAGGGGGGCCGTGTGATCGGCTCCAGTGCCGGCTCCGGCACTGCCGGTCATGCTGCCGGCTCCTGCGCTGTCCGCGGCACTGTCCCGAGCCGTCATATCCTGTGCAGCGCCGTCTGCGGCAGCGGGAGCGGCCTTCGCCAAAGGAGCGCCTGCGGCTCCGGTCCCCGCGGCCTGCGCCGTGCCTGCCGCCGTCTTTCCGGTCTGCTTCATGTCAGCCGGCCCCATGTCGGCCAGGGTCAGGTCGGCAGGAGCGGGTTCGGAGGGGGCGGTGTCCGTGGGATCGGGCAGGGCCGAGATTTCGCCGAGGCAGGAGACCAGGGCCTTGAGGCGCCCCAGGCCCGACCAGGCCTGCTCGTTCAGGCCGAGCAGCACCGAGATGTCGAGCTCGGCCGCCACGTCCGCCTGGCCGAGGGCTCTGGCGCAGCCCGGGCAGCTGGTGAGGACGACGCTTC
>JAUNSE010000455.1:0-1451 GCA_030539415.1 Desulfovibrionaceae bacterium | reverse complement strand
GGCGGCGGTCGCAGGCTCGAGCACCGCGGCCTCGCCGCCCGCGCCGCAGCAGGGCACGTCGAGCTCGGTCACCTCGCCGCGCAGATGCGGGGCGAGCGCCTTCAAAAAGACCTTGCGGCCGCGGTCCTGGCAGGGCACGAGCAGCTTTCTGCCCTCCATGGACAGGGGCTCGATGCCCAGGAGATTTGCTTTTGCGAGGACGGGCCTGGCCTCCACGCCCATGGCCGCGAGCCAGCGCTGCGTGCCGGGGTCCATGGTCAAAAGGGCCGTGACGCCCTTCTCGCTCATGGCTTTTTTCAGTTTGGCGAGCTGCGCCCTGGCCTGGCTCTCCAGACCCAGCGCGGCCAGATCCGCGCCGCTGTCCGCGGCCATGACGCCGAGTCCCGCCTGCCAGAGGCGTTTGGCGGCCAGGGCGGCCGTGGCCGGGTACGAGCTCATGAAGGCCGGCTCGAGCAGCAGGCAGAGGCCCTTGCGGGCGCGCCTGGCATAGACTGGCACGGCTTTGGCGAGGGCCAGAGTCACGCCGTGGCCCGGGCGGGCCAGGCGGTTGCCGTGGCTCATGACATGGGCCGCGCGCAGGGTGCGGGCGAGCTCCGCCCCGTCTATGCCCTTGTGGCAGGCCCGCTTGCAGGCCCCGCACATGAAGCAGTGCCAGGCCAGCAGGGGGTGGGCCGTGAGGTCGGCCAGATCCATGCCGTGTCTGTGCAGCATGGGGGAGACATGGGTGCAGCGGCCGCAGTGATCGCAGGAAGAGACCATTTCGGCCGCGCGGGCGTTGAGGCGCTCCACGGCCAGGGCGCGGTCGTCCTGCGCGGCCTGGCGGCCGTGGGCTGCCAGGAAGGTGGTGATCTTGCCGCGGGCCTCGCCCGCGAGCCAGGCGGCACCATGTCCGCCCTTCTTCCTGCCGCGGCCCCTGCCCTTCGCATCGGCGGAAGCCGGGCCGTCCCCGGGGGCGGCATCGTTTGCCGCGCCGTCCGCCTCGTCTTCGCTCAGGGCGGCCATGGGCTTCAGAAAGCGCACTCTGGCGTTGTGCAGGATGACGCGGCCGGTCTGGCCGGCTCTGGCCGCCAGCTGCGCCAGGGCCTTGTCCGGGGAGGAGTTTTCGGGATCGCCCAGGCCCCCGAAGGCCAGGAAGTCCTCGCGCGGCACGAAGAGGCCCTGCTCGAGGCCGGGACCTGCCAGGGCGCCCGGACGCATGGCCGTGCCCAGCCAGCGCATGGTGCGGCGCAGGGAGGGCACGTCCAGGGGCAGGCTGAAGCCGCCGGCGCGGCACTTTTCCTGGCGCATGGTGAGCCAGACGGCCTGGTCGAAGTTGACGGGCAGTTCCACGCCGTCTCTGGCAAAGAGCAGGTAGCGGCCCTGGCACAGAGCCGCGGCCTCGCCCAGGCAGCGCACGGCCGCCCAGTCTGCCGCCAAGCCTGACGGCCAGACTGACGGCAGACCGGCTGCCG
>JAUNSE010000027.1 GCA_030539415.1 Desulfovibrionaceae bacterium | reverse complement strand
CAGCGACGGACAGATTGTCAACTGCCGCCTCGACATGGTGCTCGCCAACGACATCACCGGTCCTCTCGCCATCAAGGCCTTCAAGGCCATGGGCGCGACCAAGGTCTTCAACAAGGACAAGATCGCCCTGGTCATGGATCATTTCTGCCCGCCCAAGGACATCGCTTCGGCCAATCAGGTCATGATCAGCCGCGCCTTCGCGGAAGAGCAGAACATCACCCATTACTACGAAGGCGGCGCGGCCGGCGTCGAGCACACCCTGCTGCCCGAGCAGGGCATCGTCGCTCCCGGCGACCTGATCATCGGCGCCGACTCCCACACGTGTACCTACGGCGGCATCGGCGCCTTCTCCACCGGCATGGGCTCCACCGACATCGCGGCCGGCATGGCCCTTGGCGAGAACTGGTTCAAGGTTCCGGCCACCATCCGCGTCAACATCACCGGCACTCCGGGCAAGTATCTGGACGCCAAGGACCTGATCCTGCTCCTCATCGGCAAAATCGGCGTGGACGGCGCCCTGTACCGCGCTCTGGAATTCGGCGGCTCCGTCATCGACAATCTGCCTGTCGAAGGCCGTCTGTGCATGGCCAACATGGCCATCGAAGCCGGCGCCAAGGCAGGTCTGTTCGCCTGCGACGCGAACACCCTCGCCTACTGCCACGAGCACAACCGTCCGGATGTCACGGAAATGTTCGCGGCCGATCCCGGCTGCACCTATGAGCGCGTTGTCGACATCGATGTCACCGGCCAGGAGCCCGTTGTTGCCTGCCCGCATCTGCCGAGCAACGTCAGGAACGTCTCCGAGGTGGGAGACATCACCGTGCAGCAGGTGGTGATCGGCTCCTGCACCAACGGCCGCTACTCCGACATGCTCGCGGCGGCCAACGTCCTGCGCGGACGCAAGGTCAGCAAGAAGGTGCGCTGCATCGTTCTGCCCTCCACCCCCACCGTGTGGAAGAAGTGCCTGTCCGAAGGCCTGATGGAAGTCTTCATGGATGCCGGCTGCGTGGTCGGCCCCTGCACCTGCGGCCCCTGCCTCGGCGGCTACATGGGCATTCTGGGTGACGGCGAGCGCGCCATCTCCACCACCAACCGCAATTTCCGCGGCCGCATGGGCAGCCTCGAAAGCGAGGTCTATCTCGCCAACCCCGCCACTGCCGCGGCCAGCGCCGTAGCCGGACGCATCATCGGGCCCGACGCCCTCTAGGAGGAAAGCAATGATCTTCAAAGGCACTGTCCGCAAAGTGGGCGACCATATCGACACCGATGCCATCATTCCCGCCGTCTATCTGGTGACCGGCGATCCCAAGATTCTGGGCGAAAAATGCATGGCCGGCCTCGACCCCGACTGGGTCAAGCAGGTGAAGCCCGGAGACATCCTGGTCGCGGGCCGCAACTTCGGCTGCGGCTCCTCCCGCGAGCACGCCCCCATCGCCATTCTTGGCGCCGGCATTCCGGTTGTCGTGGGCCACTCCTTTGCCCGCATCTTCTACCGCAATGCCTTCAACACCGGTCTTCTGCTTTTCGAGATCGGCGACGGCATCTGCGAGATTCAGGACGGAGACACGCTGGAAATCAACACGGAGACCGGCGTCATCACCGACGCCACCTCCGGCAAGACGTTTTCATGTCCCCCCATTCCCGCGTCCATGGCCGAAATTGTCAATGCCGGCGGTCTGGTCGGCTACGTCAAGTCCCGTCTGGGCAACTAGACAGGCACGGTCCGCGTGTCTGCCCCGCCCGGGGCAGACCGCTCCTTCGCGCGGGCATGACACGCATCAGTTCAGTGACAAGTCAAGGATTTACTCATGACCAAGACCATCTGCCTCCTTCCCGGTGACGGCATCGGCACCGAAATCGTTGCCCAGGGCAAAAAGGCCCTGGAAGCCGCCGCGAACCGCACCGGCCAGTCTCTTGCCTTCACCAGCGCCCTGATT
Organism: Desulfovibrionaceae bacterium; assembly: GCA_030539415.1. Lineage (GTDB taxonomy): Bacteria > Desulfobacterota > Desulfovibrionia > Desulfovibrionales > Desulfovibrionaceae > Desulfovibrio. Next base: position 11,526 of record JAUNSE010000027.1, on the reverse strand, counting down.
GGCGGCGCGGCCTACGATGAAACAGGCTCCCCCCTGCCCCAGGAAACCGTGGACATGTGCCGCGCCGCGGACGCCGTCTTTCTCGGCGCTGTCGGCGGCCCCAAATGGGACGCCCTGTCTCCCGACAAGCGTCCTGAAAAGGGCATCCTGGGCATCCGCAAGGAACTCGGCCTCTTTGCGAACCTGCGTCCCGCCCTGCTTCTGCCCGAGCTTGCCGGCGCCTGCCTGCTGCGCGCGGACACGGCCAAAAAGGGTCTGGACCTCATTGTGGTTCGCGAACTGACCGGCGACATCTACTTCGGACAGCCCAGGGGCATCGAAGTGCGCGACGGCCAGCGCACGGGTTTCAACACCATGGTCTACAGCGAGGAGGAAATCCGCCGCATTGCCGTGGTGGGTTTCGACACGGCCATGAAGCGCCGCAAGAAGCTGTGCTCCGTGGACAAGAGCAATGTTCTCGAGACCTCCAGACTGTGGCGTGAAATTGTCAATGACGTGGCGAAGGCCTATCCCGAAGTGGAGGTCGAGCACATGTACGTGGACAATGCCGCGATGCAGCTGGTGCGCGATCCCTCGCAGTTCGACGTGGTGCTGACCGGCAATATTTTCGGCGACATTCTGTCCGACGAGGCCGCGGCCATCACCGGTTCGCTGGGCATGCTGCCCTCCGCCTCCATGGGCTCCCAGGCTCCCGCCCTCTTCGAACCCATTCACGGCTCCGCTCCTGATATCGCCGGTCAGGACAAGGCCAATCCGCTGGCCACCATTCTCTCCGCCGCAATGCTCATGCGCCTCGGCCTGAACATGCCCGAGGAGGCCGCCTTGATCGAGGCTGCCGTGAGCGCCGCACTCGCCAGCTACCGCACTGCCGACATCATGGAGCCTGGCAAGACTCTGGTCGGCTGCGAGAAGATGGGCGACATCGTGGCCGGTCTGATTGCCGGATAGCGCAGCATTCGATACATCAGCCCCTTCGGGGGGCAAAGTAAAAATCCGGGCTTTCCCATCGGGAAAAGCCCGGATTTTTTCGCTCCCGCAGGGAGCGGCCGCGCCCGGCGCAGCAGAATCTGAATGCGGTGTGACCGCTACTTCGAGCCCAGAACCACGCTGGCCTCGGGATGCGCCAGAAGCAGCGCCTCGTGAACGGCGGCCGCGTCGGCGAAGGTGTCATAGGGGCCGAAGCGTTCGGGGCCGGTGGGAGATTTCATCTCCACGAAGAAGGCCTCGCCGTCATTGAGGGGGCGCCCTTTGGAGTCGCTCACAACCTCAAGCCCCACGGTGGACACACCCTTGCGCTCCAGACCGATGCGGTTGGCGGCCGCATAGGACATGTCAATGATGCGGCCCTTGACAAAGGGGCCTCTGTCCGTGACGCAGACCATGACGCTCTTGCCGTTGTACTGGTCCGTCACGCGCACGATGGTGCCGAAAGGAAGACTTCTGTGGGCCGCGGTGAAGGTGTACATGTTGTACGGGACGCCGCTGGCCGTCGCGCCCATGTTGAAATCGGCGCCATACCAGGATGCCTTGCCCAGAACGACATCCGCATTTTCTCTGGCGCGCTGCAGCCAGATTTCTCGGCTGTCAGTCCGCCCTGCGTTCCGGGTCTGGCTTTTGTTCTTGGTCTTGTGCCGCACGACCGTCTGCTTCTGAGCCGTGCCGCTCCCGGAGGCTGCTTCGCATATTCCTCCCAGAGCAAGCGAAACAGCGGTCATGCAGAGAAAAATGAGGGGAAGAAGAGGTCCGAAGGGATGTTTGAGGAACTGCTTGAGGAAAGGTTTTGAATACTTGGGGGAATCGGATGTTCGGAAAAATGCCATGCCGCCTCCTTGACTTGCGTTGCGAAAAGCCCCTCAAATCCCGCAGACGCCGTCGGGGCGGAGCGGGGCTGTTGCTGTCCTGGAGGGGGTCGCCTGCATGCGGCGCAGTCTTTTTTTTGTGATCCCGGAAGAACCTGGCCTGATCCTGCCGGGCAAAAACTGCCAGAGGGAAAGAGACAAACAACAGGATTTTTTTTACCCCTGCACAGGCCTCATGTCAAATTCAATACAACTATCTGATATTACATACAAAATATGCTTTCATAGCGCTGCGCTGCCGCCCTTTTCGCATGCGCGGAGGACCTTTCCCGCACACCGAACCGACTATGCATACGTCAGCTCAATATATTGACAATACTGTGTTTTCGTGTTTCTTGCCCTGTATTCGCCCCTGTGTTAGTTCATAATGCATGCAGCAGCGGCCGGTTCCTGGCCGCACAGCAAGGGCTTCGGCTCTGCCCGGCCTGTTCCGGCCCTGCCGTTCCATCCCGCAGTCCTTTTCCGTCTTCTTTCGGCATTGATTTCCATTCATTCCGCATCAGGAAGCATTCCCCATGTTCTTTCGTCCTCCGCAGCACGAGAATAGCATGACGAACAAGCCCGCATACATCAGACACGGACAGGAAGCCGCTCCGCTCCGGCTCTGTCTGTCTCTGTCCGTTCTTTTTTGCCTGCTGCTGTCAGCCGTCTCCTGCGCGCCGCAGGAAATCAGCTCCGGCGCCTCCAGGGTGGATGCTGAATACTACGGCCCGTCAGGTCCGGATCCGGTTTCAGACATGCGCTACCCCATGTCCGGCTCGCTGAACCGCCACAGGGAGGAATACTTCTACCGCATGAGTCAGCCGGCCATTTTCGAGTCCGTGCAGAACTGGCGCAAGGAGCAGTTCGCCCGCTCCTTCAGAGCTTTGAATCCGGAGGAGCCGGCCTACAGGGAAAAACCGAGACAGCGCTCCCCGTTCCGAGAATAAGGTCATTACATGGATATAGTCACCCATGCCGCTTCCGGCGCGCTGGTCGCGCTGGCTCTGCCAAGAATGCCGGCCACCCGCTGGGCCGTTCCCCTGTTCTGCCTGGCCGCATGTCTCCCGGATCTGGACATACTGCTGTGCTCGTCGCCGGCCCTGTTCATATCCCTGCACAGGGGCTTTTCACATTCCCTGCTGTTCGCTCCGGTTCTGGCCCTGGTCGCTGCGACGCTCTCCCGCCCTCTGTGGCGCTCCTCCACATATCACAATCTTTCCCTGGGCCGGCTCTGGCTCCTTTTCCTTGGCTGCCTGCTCATTCATCTGGGTCTGGACTGCGTCACGACCTTCGGCACCCGCATCTTTCTCCCCTTTTCGGAGATGCGCGTCCGGCTTAACGCCGTCTTCATTGTTGACCCGTTCCTGACCGTCCCGCTGCTTGCTCTTGTTGTCTGGGGATGCTTCAGCAGGCGTCTGCGGCGCAGACTTGGCTGCATCGGCCTCGTCTGGCTGGCGCTTTATCCATGCGTCTGCCTGGGGCTCAATCACGTGAACTCCAGAATGCTCGAGACGGAGCTGGCGGCGGAAAACCGAAACATCTCGCACATGACCATGCTGCCCGACTTCTTCACGCCCTTCTACTGGAGGGCGGTCTACGTGGAAACCATGCCGGACGGCTGCCAGGTGGTCAGGGAGCAGAGTCTGGGAGGGCTGGGCCGTCTGCGCGGAAGCGCCGCCTCGTACACGCACCTTCCCGAGGACCTTGCCCTCCATCTCGCCGCCCAGTCCACGGAGTGCAGGGACTTTCTTGAAATGATGCTCCTGCCCGTGATGCGTCCGATGTCGGTGCGAAATATCGCCGCAGCGCGTGTTGCACTGGGCTTTCTGCCTGACAGGGATGCGCTGCCCGACTTCAACAGGCCTGTCTGCTTCCCCAATCTGGATCACGACGGCCATGCGGCAGCAGGACTGGCAAACTATGAATGCGACGGTCTCAAGTACTTCGTCCTGACCGACCTCCGCTTCGGCTCCGGTCTCGCTCTGGGCCGGGAGCTTCTGGCAATGCGCCCGCGGGCGGGCAGACCGTTCAGACTGCTTGTGGTTCTTGACGGGGAGGACAATGTGCTGCTTGAACGCATGGTCTTTTCGGACATCCGCAAGGACACCGGCTGGAAACGTCCTGTCCCGCCCGAGCCGCAGACCTTTCTGAACTGGCTGGTCGGCATCAACTGACAGCTGCAGGAAGACGAGCGGACCCGTCCGACTCCCTGAGCGTCTCTGTCGCGGAAAAGCAACTTGCGCGCCTTCAGGCAAGGGCATAGAAGGATTTTCCCGGCCGGGCCGTCCGCTGCCGGCCCACCGAACGCAATACCGCCGTAAAAGGAGAGCGGCGTCCCCGCAAAGCGGCGGAAGACGCCTCAACATCATATGTTTACCTGTTCCATAGACCCTGTTGCCATTACCATCGGAAGCCTGTCGGTCCGCTGGTACGGGCTCATGTATGTTGTCGGATTTCTGCTGGGCTGGCTTCTGGGCCGCAGACGGGCCGCCCGCTTCGGCTGGGAAGCCCGTGATGTGGACGATCTCGTCACCATTTCCATGCTTGGCTGCGTGCTCGGCGGCCGCGTGGGCTACATTCTCTTCTACGATCTGCCGCTCTATCTGAACAATCCCATGGAAATCGTGCGCTTCTGGAACGGCGGCATGTCCTTCCATGGAGCGGCCATAGGCCTGAGCCTGGCCTTCGCCTACTATGCCCGCACAAGGAAGCGGACCTTCATCGACATCGCGGACTTCATCACGCCGCTGATTCCCCAGGGACTCCTTTTCGGCCGCATAGGAAACTTCATCAACGCAGAGCTCTGGGGCAAGGTCACCACCGCTCCCTGGGGCGTCATCTTCCCCGGCGCAGGCCCCTATCCCAGGCATCCGTCCCAGCTGTACGAAGCGCTGCTGGAGGGAGTCCTCCTCTGGATTGTCCTCTTCTGGTTCTCGGCCACCCCAAGGCGCAGAGGACAGATCGCCGGCCTCTTCGCCATGTGGTATGCGGTCTCCCGCTTCCTCGTGGAATTCGTGCGTCTGCCCGATGCCCAGCTGGGCTATCTTGCCTTCAACTGGCTGACCATGGGTCAGGTTCTGAGCCTTCCCCTCTTTGCGGTCGGCTTCTGGCTCTTCTTCGCCAGCCACGAGAAGTCCGCCTCTGGGCGCGGGGCATAGCCTCCCGTTGCACGCCGCCGCATCAATGCAGGGTCCGCAGCTCCGCGCTGCGGACCTTTTCAGTCATGCGGCTCCGGCGACACGATCCTGCGCCAGCCGTCCCTGAACATGGAATGCATTTTCCCGACGGAGAGAGAGACTGCGCCCCGTCACGCGTGAGCCCGGCTGTCGAATGCGGACTGACCGGATGGCGCAGTTTTCACTGGCAAAGTTCACTGCGCATTTTCATTGACAAGCAAATTATTTTGTGACAAGGGAAGGCACTTATACGCACAGCTGACCGGATTTCCCGTCAGCTCTTCCCTTTTTATACGGAGGTTATATGTCCAAGGAAGACTCCATAGAAGTTGACGGCGTTGTTGAGGAAGCTCTGCCCAACGCCATGTTTGTGGTGGAGCTGGCCAACAAGCACAAGGTCCTCGCCCATATTTCCGGCAAGATGCGCAAGTTCTATATCCGCATTCTGCCCGGCGACCGCGTCAAGGTGGAGCTTTCCCCCTACGACCTGACCAGGGGACGCATTACCTACCGCATGAAGTAGGAAAGGCGCACGAACCGCAGTTCGCGCGCCCCGCATGAGTTCTTCAGAGTCTGCAGACTCAGAGCACGGCCGCATCGAGCAGCCCGACGGCCGCGGCCAGCAGCAGGACAATCATTGTCATCAGTCCGCCGATGATATCGTCAAGCATGACGCCCCAGCCTCCGGGCAGCCAGTCTTCCGAGGCATGAATGGGCCAGGGCTTGGCAATATCGAAGATTCTGAAAACAACAAATGCTGCGCAGAGCAGAGAGACGCTCCCGCCCGCAAAGGGCAGGATGGCTATCCAGGCTCCGGCCAGCTCGTCCACAACCACTTCGCCGGGGTCCTTTTTTTCAAGGAGAGTCTCGGCCCTGCCGGCGGCGAAGGAGCCGGCGATAAAAATCAGCACAAGCACGAACAGACGCCATTTCCAGCTCATGGGCTGATAAATCCATGGTGCCGCGAGCAGCGCCAGAAAGGTGCCGCAGGTGCCTGGGGCCCACTTGGAGAGCCCGGCTACACCGAGGCGGCAGAAGCACAGTATGACTTTGTCCAGGGCGTTCATCTAGTTCTTGCTCCTTCATCGGAAAGCAGCGGGTTGTCCGCAGACCGCGCCGGATGCCGTCCGGCTCGCGGGCAAAAAAAACTCGCGCTTCCTTGTTTTTGTCGGTATACTACTCAGAAAGCCGCAGTGGTGAAACCGGTAGACACAGGAGACTTAAAATCTCCCGGCCCCTGGCTGTGCCAGTTCGAGTCTGGCCTGCGGCACCAAAAAGCAGACAAACGCAGCATGACGCGGCCTGTACAAAATACACGGCCGCTTTTTTTTGCCGCTCCTGCCGTCTGCTTCTGCGCCCTGCCGGAAAATCCCGGCCGATCCTGCGTCAGCCGATGCGTCCGTGAGGGATGGACAGTCTGCGTGGAAAAGAGGCAGGACTCTGCTTACCGCATCGCGGGCGGACACGGCACGCATCCCGTCCGCAATCCCGTGCGGACGGGATGCGTGCTGACAATACGCAAAAAGCCCCGCGCTGCTAACACCACGGGGCTTTCTTGTTATCATGCCGTTCACTCGCTCTGCCGTATGGAAAGAGAATGCACACTGCCTATGCGTCAGCAGAAATGCATGCCATACCGGTCCATGCACACCGAAAGACGGGTCAGCTGTCCGCACGGAACCGACAGTCGACCTGCTCCCGCAAAGCGGAGAGTCCGGCCTACTGTTCCGAGAGGATGTGCCAGACGGTGGACTTGGCCACGGCCTTCAGCTGGGGAAAGCCATGCTCCTCGCAATGCTCGCGGGCGTACTTGGCAAGCGAGTCCATACTCCAGCTTTCCGGAGCTTCGGCGCCGATGACCGCTCTGGGACCGTCTGCGTGGAGCTCGCGCACCCATGCACGCGCCTCCTTGGAGATGCGGAGAGGATGCGTGGTCTGCGGCAGTTCCCTCAATGCGGCAAGAGGTCCGAGAACCGGCACCTTGCGCAGGAACTGGGCCACATAGCTTTCCGACATGCGGACGCTTGCCGCCACTTCCCTGTTGGTGCGGCCATCGACAGAGGCAAGGATAATCTTTGCCCCCTGTATCAAACGCTGTGATTGAGTCTTGCTGAGGGCAATCGTCTCAAGGGCTTCACGCTCCTCAGGGCTGAGCACAAGCGGATTTTTTCTTGGTCTGCCGAGCATTTCTGTCTCCTTATTCGTTGTATGAATCAGATAGAGCAGAATTTGGATACTGTCAAATAAATTTTTGATCTACCTATTGCAATTAGAAATTTTTTTCACAAGCGGCAACAGTATGCACTTGTTTCATACAATCATTAAGTTGGTTCCTATAATTTCAGAATAATACGCAAGTTATACTTTATAGTAGCAGAAAACAGTCTTATATACAGTTATATTTTGGCTGTTAGTAGAACATGAAAAAAGGGAGAACATAGTCTCCCTTTTTGATTTCATTGTGGCAAAGCGACTGCCGAGAAGGATTTATACCCTGATTTCCAGTAGGTTATTCCTGAGGAGCTTCCTCGGCGGTGAGCTCGATGCGGTCGAAGGAAAGCACCTTGATGGTGTCGCCCACGGCCTTGGCGGTCTCGGCAACCAGCTGGGAAATGGTCTTCTTGTCGTCGCGGATGTAGGCCTGATCCATCAGGCAGACATCCTTGCAGAACTTGACCACGGCGCCTTCGGCGATCTTGTCGATGATCTTCTCGGGCTTGCCGTCGTTCTTCGCCTTTTCGCGGTACACGGCGCGCTCGCGCTCGATAACGGCCGGGTCGAGGCTGTCGCGGTCCAGAGCCATGGGACGCAGAGCGGCGGCCTGCATGGCAATTTCCTGGGCCAGCTTCTTCACTTCCTCGTTGGCGGCCGTCTCGGGCTTGCCCACGCTCATCTTGACCACAACGCCCAGCTTGCCGGTGGTCACGTGCAGATACGTGCCGGCGAGCTCGGTGTCGGAGCATTCATGGCAGCAGAACTGGCCAAGACGCATGTTTTCGCCGGTCTTGGCGATCAGGTTCTGCAGCTCCTCGCCAACCAGGGCCTGCAGGGCCTCGGCATCGGCGGGCTTGTTCTCGAGAACGGTGTCGGCCACCTTCGCGGCAAAGCCCTTGAAGTCGTCGCCGCGGGAAACGAAGTCGGTTTCGCACTGCAGAGAGGCCAGGGCGACCTTCTTGCCATCGGCGCTGGCAGACAGGACAACCAGACCTTCGCTGGTGGCGCGGCCGGCCTTCTTGGCAGCCTTGGCCATGCCCTTTTCGCGCAGATAGTCGATGGCCTTTTCCATGTCGCCGTCAACTTCCACCAGGGCTTTCTTGCAGTCCATCATGCCGGCGCCGGTTCTCTCGCGCAGCTCTTTCACCATTGAAGCGGTAATCGCCATTGCAGTCTCCTTGATTTGTCAAGCAAGGGCAGCATCGTCGTTGTTGGCGACGACGCTGCCCGGTACAGTCGGAATTAAGAAAAGAATGTCTACTCGGCGACAGCTTCAGCAGCCTTTTCCATGGCTTCCTCGGCGGAACCCTTGTCGCTGGCGGCAGCCTCGCCCTCGATGCAGGCCTCGGCAAAGGAGCCCACGAAGAGCTTGATGGCGCGGATGGCGTCGTCATTGCCGGGGATGATGTAGTCAATGAGGTCGGGATCGCAGTTGGTGTCGGTCACGGCAACAATCGGGATACCGAGCTTGCGGCATTCCTTGACGGCGATGTCTTCACGGTTGGGGTCGATGATGAAGGCCAGCTGGGGCAGGCGCTCCATGTTCTTGATGCCGCCCAGAGCCTGCTCGAGCTTCTGCAGCTCGCGCTGGAGGAGGAGGATTTCCTTCTTCTGGTAGCGGTTGATGGAGCCGTCGGCGAACATGCCTTCAAGCTTCTTCAGACGGTCAACGCTCTTCTGAATGGTGACGAAGTTGGTCAGCGTGCCGCCCATCCAGCGGTTGCTCACGTAGTACTGGTTGGCGCGGGTGGCCTCGGCGGCCACGGACTCCTGAGCCTGACGCTTGGTGCCGATGAAGAGCACCTTGCCGCCCTTGGCCACAGTGTCGACAACCTTGTCATAGGCCACGCGGAACAGCTTCACGGTCTGCTGCAGGTCGATGATATGGATGCCGTTGCGGGCGCCGAAGATGTAGGGACGCATCTTGGGATTCCAGCGACGCGTCTGGTGGCCGAAGTGGACGCCGGTTTCCAGCATCTGCTTCATGGTAACGTAAGCCATGATAAAAACCTCCAGGGTTCTACTTCCATCAGAGCCCAAGCCCTTCTACCGCAGCCCGAGGAAGGATTCCTGAGGCCGGGGCACCCCGGGCAGCTGCTCTGATGTGCTTTATTATTGGGAGGATTGCCATATCCTATTGTCGGTTCGTTGGCAAGAGAAAATACGCATTTCGCTCCGCCAGAAACGCTCCCTGACCAGAGCGGACAGGCCTGCCGTCGTCCGAGCCGTTCCGCGCAAAGAAGGCCGGCGCTTGTGATTGAAGCTGATTTCATATAGAAAAATCTGTGTTTCCAAGTAGGTCAGACCAGAAGGGAACACGACAGCTCCTTCATCCGGACACAGGGGGCCGCAGGCGCATTCCGCGGGCAGCGGGGCCGGCCCTGCCCGCACGGACGGGAGCGGACACAATATTCAGCCGCATGGAGGCGGCGCCTCCCCTCACCGCAGGGGCAAGACGCCGATTTTTGATGAAGCAATGCATGGATGCACCCAATCTTCACCGCCGTCTCAACAAAATCATCGGACAGATCCAGGCCATCGACCGCATGGTGGAGCAGGACGTGCCCTGCGAGGACGTCCTCTCGCAGATTAACGCCGCCAAGTCCGCTCTGCACAGGGTCGGACAGGTCATTCTCGAAGGGCATATCCGCCACTGCGTGCGTGACGGCCTCGAGCACGGCGATGCCGAACAGACCATAGCCAGTTTCACGAAGGCCGTGGAACGCTTTGCTAATATGTAAAAAATATTAAGCAAAAAAACAACTACTTATATACAGTCTCCGTCCTGCCCGCGCATGGACGGAGATTTTTTTTCCGCAGCCGGTTGACATCGGGCCCGCGAATAGATACCTATACCCCCATAGGTATCAACGCCCGCTGCCCGACTTCTTTTTCGAGTATGCGCGCACATTTTCTTATACCTATACATGTATAGGCATTATTTGGAGGAGCAACTCCCATGATGGATGCACTTGAACGACTGCTGGACTGGGGCGGAACAAAACGCGACATCGTCTTTCTGGTCATTTCCGCCCTCGCGCTCATAGTCAGCGGCTTCGATCTCATTCCCCTGCCGTTTGACGCGGCCTGGGTCGCCATTGTCCTCTGCGGTCTGCCCATCATCCTGGCAGCCATTCACGGGCTTGTCACGGCCTTCGACATCAAGGCCGACGTGCTCGTCTCCCTGGCCCTTGTGGCTGCTGTCATCGTCGGCGAAGACTTCGCTGCCGGCGAGGTGGCCGTCATCATGCAACTTGGCGGACTTCTTGAAGAGCTTACCGTGGCCAAGGCCCGCGCCGGCATCGAGAAGCTCGTGCACCTGACGCCCAGAACCGCCCGCATAGTCGGCAGCGACGGCTCGGAGACCATTGTGCCGGCCGAGAAGGTGCAGGTGGGCGATCTCCTCCGCGTGCTTCCCGGCGAGACCATCCCCGTGGACGGACGCATTCTTTCCGGCACCACCTCCATCAATCAGGCCGTCATGACCGGCGAGTCTCTGCCCGTGGACAAGAGCGAGGGCGACGACGTCTTCTCCGGCACGGTCAATCAGTTCGGCTCCTTCGACATGCGCGCCGAGAAGGTGGGCGAGGACAGCTCCCTGCAGCGCATGATCCGTCTTGTGCAGTCCGCGGACGCCGGCAAGGCAAAGATTGTCGGCATCGCCGACCGGTGGGCCACATGGGTCGTGGTCATCGCCCTTGTCTCGGCGCTCGGCTGCTACTTCGTCACCGGTGAAATCCTCCGCTCCGTCACCATCCTTGTCGTCTTCTGTCCGTGCGCTCTTGTTCTGGCCACGCCCACAGCCATCATGGCCGCCATCGGCAATGCCACCAGGCACCGCTTCCTGGTCCGCGAGGGCGACGCTCTCGAGCGCCTGGCCACGGTGGACAAGGTCTGCTTTGACAAGACCGGCACGCTGACCTTCGGCAAGCCCGCTGTTGTGGCCGTGCACAGCATTGACGAACGCTGGACCGAGGAGGACATCTACTCGCTTGCCGCCGGCACCGAGCAGCGTTCCGAACATCCTCTCGGCAAGGCCGTTGTGGAATGCTTCCGGCAGAAGTACGGCCGTCTGCCTCAGGCGGGCCAGGACTTCGCCATGCTGCCCGGCCGCGGTGTCACCGCCAGCGTCGACGGCCATGCCGTCTCCGCCGGCAACATGGAAATGCTTGCCTCTCTTTCCATCGAACCCGGCGACACTCTGAAGGAGCTTGCCGGCAGGTATGTTCAGGAAGGCGACTCGGTCATCTTCGTGACCGTGGACGGCCGCGCCGCCGGCCTGCTGGCCCTGGCCG
>JAUNSE010000454.1 GCA_030539415.1 Desulfovibrionaceae bacterium | reverse complement strand
ACGAATTCCTTGTTCAGGCGGCAGCGCGGCTTGCCCTGTATCTGGAGGAAGTCCTCCCGCGGCTCGGCGACGGATGGTGGAAGAAAAATGTGCTTGACGTTTTAAGCGCGCAGCAGAGGAAGCGACTTGAATCCGGCAGGATAAGCTCGCTTGGCGGACTTGATCTCGCGGCTTTGCTGCGGGTTCTGGACAGCAACTGGCATCTTCTGTCGGATATTTTGAACCTGACCTATCAGGACAGACATTTTCTCAAGGAAATGCAGCTCATCAGAAACAGATGGGCGCACAGAAGTTCGGAAGGCTTTTCAGGCGAGGACATCTACCGGGATCTGGACACCATCAAACGGTTCCTGCGCTTTGTCGGGGCGGACGAGCGGACGACAGAAGAGATTCAGGCCGTCAAGAAAAGGCTGCTGGAGGCGGAAAACGAGGCTTTGGACACCCCGGACACGCCGGGCACCGCGGACGGGGGCGCGGGCGGCACGGACAGCGCAGAGGGGGAAAGCGCCCCGGAGTTCGAGATGGGGCAGATGGTCCGCCTCAAATCCAATCCGGACATGCGCGGCGCCGTAGTGGGCGTCCTGCCCGGGACTCCCGAAGCGCGCTTCAATGTCTTCATCAACAACGGCGTGCAGACGCTGTACGCCTCCCAGCTTCTGCACGAGACCGTGACTGAGGAGAAACAGAATCTTGTCTCCTGCGAGGAGTTCCATGCGTATCTGACCGCGCTGCAGCTCAGGCACCCCAGCCTGTCGAACCTCTATTCGCTGAATGCCGCGCGCATCAACTACATCCCCTATCAGTTCAGGCCCGTCCTGCGCTTCATCCGCTCGGACAGGCCGCGCCTGCTCATTGCCGACAGCGTCGGCGTGGGCAAGACCATCGAGGCCGGCCTGATCCTCAGGGAGCTGCAGGCGCGCAGGGACCTCCGTTCGGTGCTGATCATCTGCCCCAAGCCGCTGCTCACCGAGAAGAAGTGGCAGAGGGAGATGAAGCGCTTCGAGGAGAACTTCACCCAGCTGGACGGCGCGACGCTGCAGTACTGCATCGAGGAGATGGACCTGGACGGCGTCTGGCCCGGCCAGCATCAGAAATGCATCCTGCCCTACTCCCTGCTTGACGAGGCGCTTTTGCTGGGCTCGGGGGGAGGCAGAAGGACAAAGCGGAAGAAGGGGCTCCTGGACCTCGATCCCGCTCCGCGCTTCGACCTCGTCATCGTGGACGAGGCCCACCACATCCGCAACCCCGGAACGCTCAGGCACAGGGCGGTCAGGTTCTTCTGCGACCACGCCGAGGCTGTGGTCTTCCTGACGGCGACGCCGGTGCAGATGGGCAGCCGCGACCTCTTTGTCCTGCTGAACGCGCTCAGGCCCGACCTTGTCATTGACCAGGAGACCTTCGAACACATGGCCGCCCCCAACAGCCACATCAACGCGGCAGTCGCGGCGATGCGCTCGCGCTCGGAGTCCTGGCAGGAAGACGCCTTCCTGGCTCTCGGCCAGGCCGCGGCCACACCCTGGGGCGAGGCCATTCTCAGGAACAATCCCGACTTCTGCCGCATACGAGCCGCCCTTCAGGAACCTTCGGTGTCCGGCGAGGAGCGCGTCCGGATGATATCGGACACGGAAAATCTGCACTCGTTTTCGGGCATCATCAACAGAACCCGCCGCTGCGACATTGGCAGCTTCACCGTGCGTAAGCCCGAGACCGTCCTTGTGGACTTCACTCCCGGGCAGAAGCTCCTGCATGACGAGCTGCTGAGAATACAGGCGGAGGTGTACAGCCGCCTGTTCGACAAGGCTGCCGTCAAATTCCTCATGACAACCATCAGGCGGCAGGCGGCCAGCTGCGTTTTCGGCCTGGCTCCCTTTCTTGAGGAGATTCTCGGCCGTCATCTGGGGGAGCTCGGGCTCGAGGAGGGCGATGACCTGGAACAGCTAGATGGCGGGACAGTCACGGCCATGCAGGGCGAAATACGCGGCCTCCTGGAAAGGACAAAGAAGATTGACCCCGCGGATCCCAAATACGACGCGCTCTGCAGGCTGGTCAGGGACAAGCAGAAGCTTCGCAACAACAAAATCATGCTGTTCAGCAGCTTCCGGCACACGCTGAACTATCTGTACGAACGGCTGAGCAGGGAAGGCTTCAGGGTGGGCCTGGTTCATGGCGGCGTGCCGGACGAGCAGCGCCTTGCCCTGCGCCGGCGCTTTGAAAGGGACATGTCGGAGCCCGACGGCATCGACATCATGCTTTTCTCCGAGATCGGCTGCGAGGGCCTGGACTATCAGTTCTGCGACTGCATCGTGA
>JAUNSE010000026.1:8738-13612 GCA_030539415.1 Desulfovibrionaceae bacterium | reverse complement strand
AGCGCCCTGGAGGCAAGAAAGGGCGTGCCGGACCATGTCTACGGCATCACTGATGAATCAGTCCTTATAGACAAGCCTTTCTGGGAGAATCTGTCCATCATTGTCGCCGGCGGGACGGGAGAGAAGAGCATGATCATGCCATGCTGGGCCGCGGGCCGAATGGTGAGTCAGGAGATTCATCTGCCTGTGGAAATGCGCATGCGCATGGCGGAAGAATCTCGTGCGGACAAAGAGTGATGGGGTCTGTCGGTCACCGTTCTGACAATGAAATGCATTGTCTTGAATAAAACTTTACCATTCTTTACACAGTATAATATGGAAACTTGATAGTTTTCATGTATTGTGTGCATGCAAACTGGCCGATTCATCATATCGAAGGAGATATTTTGAAGGAAGTTCGGCTTCATCTCTGTGCACAGCTTGTTTTGCGTCTGGCGTGCTGAACTGTTCCTGCCGCCGCCTGAAGGCGCAGGCAGGCATTGCAGGGCAAACGGACTGAAAATATTGGAGGTTCGATTGTTTCTTCAATATTGGCATGCATGCGTTTGAATCGCAGTTCTTTCATTGAAATTGACTGACAGAGCAGTGCTCAATTGTGATTGTGCAATATCAGCTTTTTCGTAACTGAAATAAGTATATTCTGCCTGCGGCAGAAGTGTGGGATTACATATTTTTTAACCACGAGAGTCTAACATTTTCGGCACATGAGGCTTGTTGTTCCATGCCTGAAAAATATTCAAGACGAAATTTTCTGCGCCTGAGCGCCGCCCTGGTGGCCGGAGGCGCGGCTGCGGCCGACCCCGAACGCGCGAAGGCCATAGGCTATGTCCCGGAGAAGGCCGATGAGCCCGTCCGTCTGGTCAAGGGCTACTGTCCTTTCTGCCAGGTGCGATGCACCTATCACGCGCGTATGCGCGGGAAAAAGATACTGAGCATCGTGGGCGATCCGGACAATTACTGGACCGGCGGGGCAATGTGCCCCAAGGGCATGTCCATGCTGGAGCTTCTGGACAGCCCCTACCGCATCACCGAGCCGATGGAGCATCTTCCCGACGGCACCTGGCGCCGCATCAGCTATGAGCGGGCCGTCGACATGGTGGTCGAGCGCATGCGCGAGGTCAAGGCCAAGTACGGCCCCAAGGGAGGCAACAGGGTTGCCATCACAATGCCGCTGTGGGACTGCTTCGAGTCCGAAGTGGCGGCTCTCATGGCTCTGCGCACGGTGGACTGCGTTCACGCCATGCCGCCGGGAGAGACCTGCGTCTCCACGGCTTCGAACATGCTGGGCTCCATGCTGGGAGTGAACAGCGGTTCCTGCAAGGTGGACGAGCTTCTCAACACGAAGCTCATCGTGCTCTGGGGAGCCAATGTCAACGACCTGTATCCTCCCTACACGCGCTGGCTCAAGGCGGCCCGGGAGCGCGGATCGAGAATCATCTACATCGACCCGAGAAAGACGCGCACAAGTCTGTGGTGCGACACCCAGCTGCGTCCGCAGCCCGGCACGGACGGCGTTCTGGCCGCCGGCTGCATACGGTACATCATCAAGAAAGGCGCCTATGACCCGGAGCGTGTCGCGTTTCAGGTGGAAGATCCCGAGAATCTGGCCAAGTATTCGGAGAAATTCACGCCGGACTATGTGCAGTCGGTGACCGGCCTTGCTCTGGACGAGATCCTGGATCTGTACGAGGCCGTGGCCTCTTCCGATCGGACCATCATGTGGCTTGGCGGAGCCCTGTCCCGCCAGACCAACGGCATCACGACAACGCGCACCATCATTCTGATTCAGGCTCTGCGTGACAACCTCATAGGCAAAGGCCGCGGCATGCTTACCTTCCAGAGCGGCAAGCCCGGCGGCGGTGAGGAGCTGGTGGATGAATACTTCGGCGAGAACAAGACGCCCAAGATGAATTTCCGCCGTCTGCGCATGGCCATGAGCAAGGGCAATCTGGACATTCTCTTCCTCAATTCAAGCTATCGCCGCAATCCCGATGCCAAGGGCGTGCGCGATGCCATCAAGAAAGTGCCCTTTGTGGTGCACATGGGCTTTTTCCTGGACGAGGAGTCCGAGGTTTCGACGCTGTTCATTCCGGCCACCTTCGGTCCGGAAAGTCAGGGCTGCGGATACGGCAACGAGAATCAGGTCGCCTGGCGCGAAAAACTGGTCGAGGCTCCGGGCTCCTGTGTGCCTGCCTGGCAGTTCTATCGCGACATAGGCCGCAAGATGGATCCTGAAAGATATCCTGATTTCAAGGACCCCGAGGCGCTGTGCCGTCTCATGCAGCAGAAGGTTCCGTCCTGGAAGGGCATCACCATGGAACGCCTGCGCAGCAGCTCCACCGTACTCTGGCCCATTTATGAGGTTGGCGGGGCGGAGCGCGCCGGCAGCGTCTTCACCGAAGGGAAACTGCTGACCCCCACGGGCAAAATGGCCTGCGCCGACCGTGTCTTCGGCGACATGTCCAAATGGGACTATCCCAAGGGACATCCTAAAGCGAAGGGCAGCAAGCCGGAATTTCCGCTCATTCTCACCCAGGGCAAGCAGCTGTGGCACTGGCATCAGACCATGACCAATTTTGCGAAGTCCATCGCCCAGTTCTCCAACGGGCGCTTTGTGCAGGTCAACCCCGAGACAGCGCAGGCGCTGAACCTCCATCAGAAGGACAAGGTCATGCTTGAAACCATGATGGGCGGCATCGAATGCTGGGTGGACATTACGGACACAGTGCTTCCCGGCGCTGTCTTCACGCCGGCCAACCTTTGTCGGACAACTCCTCTTGCGGAAAACCGCAGCGAGTCCATCTGCAATATTCTGCCCAATTACTGGGACCGTATCTCGGCCCAGCACAACTGTGTCGGCTGCCGGCTCAGAAAGCTGTAGGAGAAAGCTATGGCACGATATGTTATGGCCATTGATTCGGCCAGATGCATGAACTGCAAGGCCTGCGTCATTGCGTGTCAGCAGCGCAACGAAGTGCCCTACGACATTTCCCGGAACTGGGTGCGTGAGACACCCGACCCGGCATCACCCTGCGGCACGAGCTTTCAGCCTGGCGCATGCATGCACTGCGATGACCCCTCCTGTGTGAGAGCCTGTCCCACGCACGCGACCTGGAAAGCCCGCAATGGCGCCGTTGAGATTGACCGAGGCCGCTGCATTGGCTGCGGCAGCTGCATCGACGCCTGTCCTTATCACGCGCGCTTCCGTCATCCCGTCACCGGCACGGCGGACAAGTGCGACTACTGTCACGGATCGACACCCGGAATGACACCGGCCTGCGTCTCGGTCTGTCCCGTCCATTGCCGCGTCTTCGGCGATGCGGATGATCCTTCGAGCGAAGTGACCATGGTTCTGGCCGGACACAAGCCGGTGCATCTGGTGCCGCAGGGCAGCGGGGCCAAACCCACGCTCACCTATCTTGACGCGACGGTGCCTGACACGCTGCCGGCCGGACCGGTCAGAAGCATGCCCATCGACACCATGCGTCCCATGGCCAAGGGACTCACCTGGGTGGGAGGGCTTGTGCTGGCCGCCCTTACCGGCACCTTTGTGCGCCAGCTTCTGTGGCCTTCCGAAAAAGAGGATCAGGAGCTTGCGGATGAAGAGCTTGTCCGCGCGAAAAAGGCCGCGGAGGACAGGGGAGAACACAGGACTGAGGAAGGAGGGAGACAGGCATGATCAGGCGTCATTCTCGTTCGGCCATCTGCATGCACTGGTTCAACGCGGTCTGCTGGATCTTTCTGCTTTTCAGCGGTCTGGCGCTGCTGGCCGGTGAAATGCAGCCCGTCGGATCCTGGTGGCAGGGCTTGTGGCAGGGCATTTTCGGTGAAAGAGGTCTTCTTGTTGCTCATATCGCCGTGGGCACGGTCTGGGTGGCCGTCTATGCTTTGTACCTGCTTGTCTTCGGACGCAGGGAGGCCTTTCCCTTCCTGAAGGAAGTCACGACCTTTCATCCGGCAAGCGACATGCTCTGGTGCATGAAGAAGGGAATGTGGCTTGTCCTGGGGCCGAAAAGAACGAAGAAGCTGGGTGTGGATCCGGCGCTTCCTCCTCAGGGCTTCTACAACGCTGGACAGCGCATGGTTGCCGTTCTGGCCGTGCTCGCCAGCCTCTGTCTGGCCGTCACGGGTGTTGTCATGGCCTTTTTCTCCGGCAGCGCGGACCCGCATGTGAGCGAGGCCGTCCTGCAGTGGAGCATATGGATTCATTTCTGCGCGGCCGCCGTCATGGCCGTCTTCCTTCCGGTGCATATCTACATGGCCGCGCTTGCGCCCGGCGAGGCGCCGGCACTTCGCTCCATGTTCACGGGATTTGTTCCCGAAAGCCATGCCGAGCACCATAATCCGCTCTGGTACGAGGCCCTGAAAAAGACCGGCAAACAGTCCTCCTGACAGATATCGCCCGCAAACCTCCACGTCACAATCCGCTCTCTTCATCCGGGAGGGCGGATTTTTTGCGCGCCGAAAAACAGGAGGGAGCCGGCGGCGCCGGCTCCCTCCGCTGTCAAGTGCTCTATTTGCCTTCTTCTGTGATTTCAGGGCCTTCCCAGTACCATGTCAGTTCATGCTTGTTGCAGGCCAGATGCCTGATGCTTGAGCCTGGAAGAGACAGAAATCTCTGTATCATGTTGTGGTCGGCCTCGGACTGAAACTTGATGGTGCACAGCGCGTGCTTCATCGCTCTGGCCTCCACCCACTGACTGACAAGGGTGAAAAGCCGCTGCGGATAGCAGATCATGTCCGAAAAGAGCCAGTCCACCTGTCCGGCAAGGTCCGGTGTCATGGCAAAACCGCTGCCAAGGCAGTGCTCCACATTGGGCAGCCGTTCTATGTGTTCGGCCAGGGGCGCCTTGTCCAGCGAGAAGATGCGGCAG
>JAUNSE010000026.1:0-8728 GCA_030539415.1 Desulfovibrionaceae bacterium | reverse complement strand
GTCTGCGCCAGCACCCATGTCCAGCTGCCCGGCGCAGCGCCGAGCTCCACGCACAGATCACCCGGTCCGGGCTTCTTTCCCAGCAGCGTGAAGGATTCCCAGAGCTTCAGATAGGCCCGCCCGGGCGGCTCGTCCCTGTTCTCCTCAAAGCGCGCCTCGCCGTCCGCAAAGGGAGAGCTTGTGGCCGCCGAAGCCAGCATCAGGTCCGGACGCCAGAGCAGAAAGGCGCCAAGCGGTGCGGAAGGCGCCGGCTCTCCGTAGACCAGGGGCTTTGCCGAGACGTGCGGCAGACTCTGCTCCACCAGGGTGGCGCGGCGGTTGAGACCGCTTTCGAAGTCCAGATGCGCACGCCAGTTGCGCTGCATGGCCGACAGTTTTCTCGCCGCGTCGCCGATGGACGAAATGTGCAGCCAGACGGGGTCGGTCCAGACGTTCTGCGCCCAGACCGCGCCTTCACGCCCCAGGGCCAGCACGGCCCTGCCGCGGGCGGCAATGACCCTGTCGCCCAGTTCGTCCAGCAGGGGGCCCATCAGGCCTCTTGGCGCAATCTGAACGCTGAAGTCCTCCGCGGGCAGATCCTTTTCGGCCAGCCTGTCGGGAGAGAGGCGGGCCAGACGCCTGGCCAGTTCGGGGTCTTCCCCCAGACCGTGCAGTCTGCGGCCGTGTCCTCTGCCCTCCCTTTCGGCGGACGAATGTCTGTCCTGCTGCCTTGCACGCTGTCTGTCCGGCGCCTGACGCCGGCTGCGGTCGAAGCGCATTCTGCCGGCCTGTCCTACTGGCGGTTGTCCACAATGCGCTTGGACTTGCTGAAGGTCCTGGGCAGAGTGGACGGGTCGGTGATGGACACCTCAAGGCGCACCAGCAGCGAGAGGCGCATGTCCTCTTCGATGCGGCGCGCGAGGCCTTCGTCGATGTCGCTGGTCTGATTGGCGGCACGCTCGACGGTGAGCGTCATGTGGTCGATGGCCTTGTCGTCGCGGCTCAGCTGCACCTGGTATTCGCTGCCGATTTCAGGATGCTTTGCCAGCACCTCGGCAATCTGGCCGGGGTAGATGTTGACGCCGCGGAAGATGATCATGTCGTCCGAGCGGCCCATGATGGCGGAATGACGCGGCATGTTGAGGCCGCATTCGCACTTGCCGGGCACTTTGTAGGCCAGGTCGTGCGTGCGGTAGCGGACAAGCGGCGCCGCCTCCTTGACGAGACTCGTGACAACCATTTCGCCGAGCTGCCCTTCGGGAACAGGCTTGTGCGTGATGGGATCCAGAAATTCGATGATGAACAGGTCCGCCCAGTAGTGCAGGCCTGTATGGTAGATGCAGTCGATGGAGGTGCCGGGGCCGTACATCTCGGTCATGCCGCCGATATCGTAGCTGTCTTTCAGGCCGAGCTTGGACTCGATGGCCAGACGCATCTTCTCGCTGCGGATTTCCGAGCCGCAGATGATGGTGCGCAGCTTCAGCCTGTCGCGAATGCCGGCGCGCTCGACCTCTTCGGCGAGAAGCAGGGACATGGAGGCCGTGGCGCCGAAGCAGGTGGTGCCCATGTCCTCCATCATCTGCAGATGTATCTGCAGATTGCCCGGACCTACGGGAATGGTCAGCAGGCCGAACATCTCGCTTCCCATCTGGAAGCCTGCTCCGGCAGTCCACAGTCCGTATCCGACGGCAATCTGCATGCGGTCCTCGGGGGTGAGTCCGGCCATCTCGTAGCAGCGGGCCATCTGGGTGTTGAACATCAGCACATCCTTGGCCGTGTAGGCAAGGATCTTGCGCTTGCCGGTCGTGCCGCTGGAGGAATGGATGCGGACGATGTCTCTGGGCTCCACGCAGCACAGCGGCAGCGGGTAGCCGGCGCGCAGGTCGTCGGCATCGGTGGTGGGAAGCTTCTGCAGGTCGTCAAGACTGCGGATGTCATCGGCACTGACGCCGGCCTTGCGGAAGAGCTCCCTGTACTGAGGCGACTTCTCAGCCTGATGGACAGTCCAGATCAGCCCTTTTGTCTGCAGTGCATGCAGTTCTTCGTCTGTGTAGCGCGGAATGAAGCGAAATGTTTTGTCCATGGCGGAATCCTCGGCAATGGGAGTGGAAGGCCCGGCAGCGTCTGCAGGTAATCCGCAAACAAGGGACGTGCCGCATGAAAAACCGCTTAAACACCTATGCCAAAAACGCTCTGATGACAAGATTGCACGCCAGGAAGGGGCCGGTGAGGAGGCACGCGGACTTCGGCTGAAGCATTCTGTCAGGCATGGGAAGTGGTGAGAGCGACCCGTCTTCAGCCGCGCCGGCAGGTCAGCGGGAGCCGCTCGGCCAGTGAGGTGCCCTCAGGGCTCACAGTCGCGCGAAAGGCCCATATTTCCACGCCGGCATCCACGGCCTGCCAGAAAAGGTCCGCGTATTCGGGATCGATGCAGGCCGCGGGCCCGAAGCAGTGTCCGTCCGCCCGCTGGACAAGATAGAACATGGCGGCGCGCTCCCCGCCGCGCACGATATCCGCAAGCTCGAGAAGATGCTTTCTGCCCCGTTCGGAACAGGCGTCCGGAAACATGGCCGTGTCGTCTTCCACCATGGTGACATTTTTGCATTCCACCCACAGTCTGGGCAGACCTTCTCCCTCCAGCAGGCCGTCAAGCCGGCTGGCTCCGCGCCGCACCTCGGCTCTGAAGCCGGTATACCCCTTCTCCACGGGAAGCATGCCCGCCGCAAAGGCGCTGGCCAGCATGCGGTTCGGCGTGGAGGTGTTGACGCCGACCCAGAAGCCGCGTCCTTCCTCGCCCAGATAGACTGCCTCCTGAGTGTAGGGGAGCCTGCGTCCGGGCCTTGAGGCTGCCGAGGCCAGCATGGGCATGCCCGGCCGGAGGAGCCCCAGCATGGAGCCCGTGTTGTTAGTGTGGATGACGAGTTTCTGCTCCCCGATGCGGCAGTCAACAAGAAAGCGCTTGAAGCGGCGGAGAAAGATTCCGGTGACGGCCGGTCCCGACATGGGCACGAAGGCGCGGGGCGCGTTCGGAGAGCCTCCTTCCGCATCCGCTCCGGCGGACTGGGCAGGAAGCCTGGCTGCGGATGTATCCGTGCGGTCATGCATGTCGTCTTCTCCTTCTCTGGTGATGCCGTGCCTGCCGGCAATGCGGCAGAAAGGGGGGGGTGCGGCAGTTGTGCCGGTGCTGCCGCCCGGATGAATTCAGGAAATTGTCACAGCGTTGCCCGCGGACAGGCCGCTGTCAAGCCCGCGACCGGTGTCCCGCAGTGACTTCGGGACAGAAACTGCCGGCATTTGGTGTTGTCTCCCAAAAAGGAATGGAGTAGACAACAGCAGATGGAGACTGCAATTTTTCTGGGACAAATCTTGCGTCTCCGGTTTTTTGTCACCAAGTCTGTCTGGAGCAGAGAGCAGCAGAGGAGCAGGAGATGCAGATTTCTGAGAGAATGTCTTCCATTAAGCCGTCACTGACGCTGGCCATGAACGCCAAGGCCCTGGAGCTGAAGGAGCAGGGCGTCATGGTGACGAGCCTTGCCGTGGGCGAGCCGGATTTCCCCACCCCCAAACATATATGCGAGGCTGCCAAGGCGGCCATAGATGCCAATTTCTGCCGCTACACGGCCGTGCCCGGCATCATCGAGCTGCGCAAGGCCATCTGCGGCTACTACTGCAATCAGTACGATCTTGACCTGGAAGCGGGGAATGTCCTGTGCTCGGCCGGCGGCAAGCATGCCCTCTTCAATTATCTCATGACGGTGCTCAATCCCGGTGACGAGGTCATCATTCCGGCCCCGTACTGGGTGAGCTATCCGGACATGGTCCGTCTGGTCGGCGGCGAGCCTGTCTTCATCACCGCAGGCACCGAGGAGAATTTCAAGATCACGCCCGAGAAGGTTCGCGCAGCCCTGACGCCCAGGACCAAGCTGCTCATCATGAACTCCCCGAGCAATCCCACCGGCGCCGTCTACAGCGAAAGCGAACTGGCCGCCATCATGGAAGTGGCGCTCGGCGCCGGCATCATGGTGCTGGCGGACGAAATTTACGATCAGCTCGTGTTCGAGCCTGCCGAGATGGCCAGCATGAGCGCCTACATGGCCAAGTATCCCGAGCAGGTGAGCATACTGGGCGGCGTGTCCAAAAGCTTTGCCATGACCGGCTGGCGCATGGGCTGGCTTGTCGCCCATCCCGAACTCATCAAGAAGGCCACCACCCTGCAGGGGCAGTCCACATCCAATATCTGCTCCATCACCCAGAAGGCCGCCCTGGCCGCCCTGACCGGCCCCAGAGATTTTATTGCCGACATGCGCAGGGCTTTCCAGAGGCGCAGGGATCTGGCGCTGAAAATCATCGACTCCTGGCCTTTTGCCGTCTGCCCCAAGCCCGACGGCGCCTTCTACCTTTTTGTGGATGTTCATCAGTGCTACGGCGTCAAGGTCTTCAATTCCACCGAGCTGTGCAAGTACCTGCTTGAAAAGCTGCACGTGGCCATGACTCCCGGCGTTGCCTTCGGCGATGACAAGTGCATTCGTCTTTCCTATGCCGTCTCCGACGAGGTGCTGCAGGACGCGGTCTCCAGAGTCGGCGAGGTCCTGGCCGAACTGGCCGACGAGGTTTCCTGCCGTCAGTAGGGCCGGCCGACAGGCGCTGGCGCGGAGAAGGGGAACGCCGTCCTCCTTCTTCGACCGCCGGACAGGGGAGTACGACAGGTTTTTTTGGGCAATCTGGAATAATCCTGTTGACAGCTGCCGGGCAATCCTGTAAACACTCTCTTCGTTGTGGGGCTGTAGCTCAGTTGGGAGAGCGCTTGAATGGCATTCAAGAGGCCGTCAGTTCAATTCTGTCCAGCTCCACCAGAAATTTCCGAGGCTCATGAACAGGTTCATGGGCCTCTTTCATTTTCCGGCGAAAGTGCCGGCGCCGTCTGCGTCATGAAAGGCACCGTCATCGGGCTTGAAGAAAAAGAAAGGGAAATGTGATTTTTTGTTGACAGCCGTCGGGCAATCCTGTAAACACTCTTTTCGTTGTGGGGCTGTAGCTCAGTTGGGAGAGCGCTTGAATGGCATTCAAGAGGCCGTCAGTTCAATTCTGTCCAGCTCCACCAGAAATTTCCGAGGCTCATGAGCAGATTCATGGGCCTCTTTTTTTGTTCTCTGAACAATGTCACAGCTGGCCGCGGAGCGGCTTTCGGCAGGTCATGCTTTCGCTCCCCCTGCGGATGGAAACAGAAGAAGAGCGGGAAGCGCATGCTCCCCGCTCTTCGGCAATACTGCGGCTCCTGGAGGAACGTTATTCCGCCGCATAGCGCGCGGAAATTTCCGCGCCGGCCTTTTCAATGTCCTGCTTCATCTTCTCGCGGGCCTCGACAAGCTTGCGGGCCAGCGAGGCATCGCTCAGGGCCAGTATCTGCGCCGCAAGCCAGGCGCTGTTGCGTGCGCCGGCCTTGTCCGCGGCCACTGTGGCAACCGGGAATCCCGGAGGCATCTGCACCGTGGAAAGCAGACTGTCCATGCCGCCGAAGGCGGTGCCGGAAATCGGAATGCCGATGACGGGCTTTGTGGTGCGAGCGGCGACCGCGCCGGCCAGATGGGCGGCCATGCCGGCCGCGCAGATGAAGACCTGGGCCCCCTGGGCCTCCTGCTCGGCGATGAGACGTTCGGTGCGCTCCGGCGTGCGGTGCGCGGAAGAGATCGTCAGCAGATAGGAAATGCCCAGCTGCTTCAGCACTGAAGCGCAGGGAGCAACCTTTTCCTCATCGGAAGCCGACCCCATGAGAATGACAACTTGAGCCATATGCACTGTCCTTTTTATCGTTTGCCGGCCAGACGTTCGATGCCCTTGATGCCGATGTCGGAACGGTAGCGGCTGTCGGGCATGCTGATGCGGGCGGCGGCCTCGTAGGCTCTGGAGCGAGCCTCTTCCAGACCATTGCCAAGCGCGGTCACGCAGAGCACGCGGCCGCCGTTGGCCTGCACCTGGCCGTTCACCAGCCTGGTGCCGCTGTGGAAGACCTTGACGTCTGCCACTTCTTCGGCTTCCTTCAAACCCTCGATGGGCATGCCCTTGCCGTAGGAACCGGGATAGCCGGCAGCGGCGATGACGATGCCGAGAGCGGATTTCGGCGTGAAGCGCACAAGATCGCCGCTCAGCTCTCCCTTGAGGCAGGCCAGGATGATTTCCACCAGATCGCTGTCCAGACGGGCGAGCAGGGGCTGGCACTCGGGATCGCCGAAGCGGACATTGTATTCAAGAACTTTCGGGCCCTTGGCGGTCATCATGAGGCCGGCATAGAGCACGCCGGTGAAGGGATGCCCTTCCTTGTCAAGCTGCTCCAGAATGGGGCGTATGACGCGGTCGCACATGGCCTCCAGCTCGCTGTCGGGCAGGATGGGAGCCGGGCTGTACGCACCCATGCCGCCGGTATTGGGGCCGGTGTCGCCGTCGTAGGCAGCCTTGTGGTCCTGGGCTGACGGCAGCGGCACGGCATGCTTGCCGTCGCACAGGGCAAGGAGGGAGACCTCCTCGCCGACCAGGAACTCTTCAATCAGCACCTGTCTGCCGGCATCGCCGAAGGCCTTCTGGCACATGATGCTGTCGATGGCCTCGAGAGCCTCCTCGACAGTCTGCGCCACGATGACGCCCTTGCCCGCGGCAAGGCCGTCCGCCTTGATGACCAGCGGAGCGCCCTTGGCGCGCACGAAGGCCTTGGCCGAATCGGGGTCGTTGTAGGCTGCGCAGGCGGCGGTGGGCACGCCGCTCTTTTCCATGATCTGCTTGGCAAAGAGCTTGCTCCCTTCCATCTGCGCGCAGTAGCGGTCGGGACCGAAGCAGGGAATGCCCAGAATTTCCATGGCATCCACAATGCCCTCGGTCAGGGGCAGCTCGGGGCCGGGGACAACGAGGTCCACCTTCTCCTCGCGGGCCAGCCTGGACAGGCCGGCAATGTCATCGGCCTTGACGGGGATGTTGCGGACGCCTTCCAGCTCCATGCCGCCGTTGCCCGGGGCGACGATGATTTCCGAGACCAGGGGGCTCTGGGACAGCTTCCAGACAAGAGCGTGCTCCCTGCCTCCGGAACCGATGACGAGTATGCGCATGCATGACCTCCTTCATGAGGGGATTTTTTGTTCGCGTGCGTCCGGCTCAGACTGAAAAAAAGAAAATCCGCCGGCAGCAGACGGGGATGCCCCGAAAGGCGCGCCGCCGGGTGGCGGGCTGCGGAAGAGATCGGGGAAGCTCGGCGTCTGGTGCGCACCGGAATAATCAGCCGGACAATGCGGTCTACGTTAAAAAAGTGTCCCCCGCAACTGTCTGCGGGGGACACTGTGATACTGTCTGCTAGTAATTGGGATTGACTTCGAAGTCGCTCATGTCCGGAGGCGTGTTGGGATCCATGGCCTTCACATCAAGAGGATAGGCCACGATCATGCACTGCCTGCTGCCGATGCCGAGTTCGGGAGAGGTGTTGAGGCCCACAACGAGGTCAAGAATGCCGTTGTTGTCCACATCGGCCAGGTCGATGGCAGCGACCGAACCGCGGATGCGGCGGGTCTTCCACTTGAGGGCCAGGCCGACGCCGTCCCAGAAGAGGGCGTGAACTTCGCCCTGCGGGAAGTAGCGGTAGCGGTCGAAAATCTGGGAGGCGGTGGAGATGGGCTTGTTCACCAGCAGGACAGGCTCGCCGATGTTGCCGATGTCGGCCGTCACAAGATTCATGGGAGCGTAGTACTTGCTGGGAAGCTGGGTGCTCTTGTCGATGCCGAGGCCGGGCATGCCCTTGTAGTGGTTCATGCCGACGGCGGAACCGGAGAAGCGCTCCATGGTGGTGTGCACCAGGGTGTTGTTGTTGCCCTGGAAGAGCTTGAGGTTCTCGTTCTCGGTCAGCACCACGAGCTGGGCGCGGCTGTTCTTGGTCGGAGGAATGTAGGTGAAGTTGAAGCAGGTGGCTTCCTTGGGAAGATCCAGGCGGCCGCCCAGGGCGTAGGTGTCACCCTTGCGCTCGACAAGGCGCACTCCGGGAGCGAAAAGGCGCACGGAATCCCAGCCCATGCCTATCAGAGTGGGCGTGAAGTACGGGGGAATCTTCGCCACGGAGATGAAGTAGGGGGAGCGCTTGGCAATTTCGCGGAACTTGTTGCCCTTGAAGGAGAAGAAGTAGGTGTAGGGCCGGTTGTCATCCTCATTGTAGGTGCAGACAACAAGGTCCTGAGCTCCGTCGCGGTTCATGTCGATGCAGCGGAAGCTGAAGGTGTCGTTGGTCGCGGAGATCTTCTGGCGGCCGATTTCCTTCAGGCGCTGGCCTTCGCCGCCCCAGGTCCAAATGGACACGTCGTGATCGCCAAGGATGGCGATTTCGTTGCGTCCGTCGCCGTTGAAGTCGGCAACAAGCATGCCGGCCATGTTCTGTTTGAGACGCTGCGTGCGCAGACGGGAGGTGTCGTTGGCGCTGTTGCCCTGATAGCGGAGCTGCGGATTGAGATAGACGCCGGAGTTGCCGGTGCCCGTCTCGTTCACAATGATGCCGCTGCCCCTGTCACCGTTGGCGGCAAAGGCGGGCTGCTGGAAAAGCAGTCCGGCAGCGAGCATGATTGTCAGAGCAAGTGCGTGACGAAATACGCGCATAATTTCTCCTCAGTAAAAGACAGAAAAGGGGCCGCAGAAATGCGGGCATATAAGCGTGCTGAACGGAAGAACACCGCTTCCGGAAGGCGGAATAGTACGCTGTCTTGTTCCTCTCCGCAATGATGTTTGG
>JAUNSE010000453.1 GCA_030539415.1 Desulfovibrionaceae bacterium | reverse complement strand
GCAGAAGTAGGACGGCCGCACAGACTCTGACTGCATGGCCCCGCGCCCCGGACAGGACGCGGGGCCTTTTTCGCACCGACTGCCACGGACCTTCCGCACACAGGCCGGGACAGAGACGGGAGCAGGGACACGGGCCGGCCGGCGGACGAAAGCAAGCCATGAACCAGCATCAGGAACACAGGGAGCACTCGGCAGTGGCCATCACCATGGCCATCTGCCTGATATACGCCATCAACGGCGGCGTGCGCGGCAACTTCGGCACCCTTCTCGGCCCCATAGCAGAGAGCAGCGGCCTCTCCTACGGCGACGTGAGCTTCGTGCTCGCCACAAGCCAGCTCCTCTTCGGCCTGCTCCAGCCGGCCTTCGGCATTCTGGCCCTGCGGACCTCGGAGCGCTTCGTCCTGGTCCTGGGCGTGCTGCTCATGGCCGCCTCCTTTCTGCTGACGCCCTTCTGCCACGCCATGTGGTCCCTCGGCGTGACGCTTGGCGTGCTCCTGCCGGCAGGCACGGCGGCCCTCTCCTTCGGCCTGCTGCTGGGCATAGCGGCAGGGCAGCTGCCTCCATCCCGGAGCGCCTCTGTCTCGGGCTTCCTCAACGCCAGCTCCGGCCTAGGCACCACGGTGCTGGCCCCGGTGCTGCAGGCCCTGGCCGCGGCCTTCGGACTGCTCGGCGCCATGCTCTTCCTGGGCCTGCCGAGCCTCATGCTCCTGCCCCTGGCCTTCTGGCTGTGCAGGGGGAGAAAGGCGCGCGCCTTGGCGGGGAAGGACGCGGGCAGACCCGAGTCCGGCCGCGCCATGATAGGCCATGCCCTCAAAAGCCGCAGCTATATCTATCTCCTCACCGGCTTCTTCACCTGCGGCTTCCACATGGCCATTCTGGAGACGCACTTCTTCAACCAGCTGGTGACCTTCGACTTCAGCCGCGAGACCTCCTCCTTCGTTTTCGCCGTCTACGGCGTGCTGACCATGATCGGCTCGGCCGCGGCCGGCATGTTGTGCACGAAATACTCCATGAAGAGGATACTGGGCAGCCTCTACGCGGTGCGCGTGCTGCTCGCCTGCGTGATACTGGTGATGCCGGCAAGCCTCGCCCTCATGCTGCCCTTCGTGGTCGTGCTGGGCCTCACCAGCGATTCCACGGTCTCGCCCACGGCGGGTCTCATCCTGCGCGAGTTCGGGCCGGCAAAGCTGCCCACCCTCTTCGGCCTGGCCTTTCTCACCCATCAGGTGGGCTGCTTTGCCAGCGCCTGGCTCGGCGGCATCCTGGCCGAGGCCACGGGCGGCTACACGGCCCTGTGGGTCTGCGACGGCCTTTTGAGCGCTCTGGCCGCGACGGTGAGCTTCATGGTGCGCGAGGACGAGATGCCGGCGCAGGGTTAGGGGCCGAGTCGGACTCAGGGGCGGACGCACAGTCAAAAAAGCCGCGCTTCGCCGGCGGCCTTGCGCGAGCCGTGACCCGGCGGCCCGGGAGACGGCCCAGGACGCGGCCCCGGCACGCGCGGGGAGAAGGATTCGGGGGCAGGGTTTTCGCAAAATGCCCCCGATATCAGTCTAGAAACCCGTATTGACGGCCTTCCGGTACTGCTCGAGAAACTGGTACTTGAGGGCCAGAACGTCCTGCGTGCCGCGCAGCATGTGCACGGCCGAGACATGGGCCTGGAGATTGAGGCTCCTGCCGGACAGGGGGCAGCTGCCGCCGGCAAGCAGGGCGATGGTGGCGGCAAGGCGGGCCATGAAGTCGTTGCCGCGCCTGAAGGGGCGCAGCACGCCCATGGTCAGCGCCAGGGCCAGGGCCCGCTCGGCGGGGCAGTCGTTGCGCGAGAGCTCGGCCAGCAGATGGTCCAGCAGGCGCGGCACCGGGCAGACGGAGCCGACGGCAGGCACCCTGTCGCCGCCGATGACGGTCACGCTGTCCTGGCGCAGGCCGCCCTCGACGGCCGGGTCGACAAGGAGACCGGCCATGAGCAGACCGTGCAGCTCGGTCAGTTTTTCGGCGGTCAGCACGGCGTAGCGCTCGTTCTCCTCCATCACCCGCTCCATCACCTTCTGATGGTTCACCAGCACGCGCGCCTCGGCAAGGCTTCTGCCCTCGGCCGTGACGCCGTCGTTCAGCAGCCTGTCCGTTTCGAGCAGGCTGTAGCCGCAGCCGTTGAGGCGGGAGTTCTTCCAGGCGAATTCCACGACAAGCCGGCGGTCGTGCAGACGGCGCTGCTCGGGCGTGGCCTGGCTGCGCATGCGCCGGTACAGGCGCCCCAGCCGCTCGGCCTCGAGCTTTTCGCCGGCGGAGAGCACCTGCCGCGCCTCGTCGAAGAAGGCCAGACT
>JAUNSE010000452.1 GCA_030539415.1 Desulfovibrionaceae bacterium | reverse complement strand
TCGTTCCTGCGCGAATCTGTTCTCCGCGCCGCGCGAGCGCTCGAGCGTGTCAAAATGGTGCAGGATGTCGCCTGCCGCGCAGCCTTCGAGCCAGGCCAGCAGGTCCTTCCCCGGCGAGGCATCCTCCCCTTCGGACGTGCTGTCTTCCGGGTCCGCGCGCAGCCCGTCCATGATCCGAGCGGCCCTGGTTTCGAGCCAGTCCGCGTAGCAGTGCGCCACAAGGCAGACGAAGAGCGCTCCCTCGCCCGTGTTCGGCTGGGCGACGCCCTCCTGCATTCTCGCGACGGCCCGCTCCGCGTTCCGAAAGAAGGTCCGCGTCCGTTCGCATCTCGTCCAGGCCTGCAGGACGTCGAAGGCATCGTCCGCGCGGTCCGACACCAGGGCAAGCAGGCCGAAGCGCCCGATCTCTTCCCGCGCGGCAGCGTCGTTGAAGGTCACGCGCAGCCGTCCGTCCCGCTTCTCCGTCAGCAGACAGCTCCCGGCGAGCTCCCTTTCGCGGCCGCTCAAACTCCCGCCGCGCTCGAGCTTCTGCCGCAGAGCGTGCAGATCGGTCCGGAAGTCCGCCTCGCTTTCCGAGGCGAGCCTGAGGTCCTTCGTCAGCGACAGGAAGACCCGGCCGCAGTTTTGCGCCTGTCTCTTCCGGCCGCCGGCCGCGCGCTCCGCGCCCGGAAGCGGGATGGCCCTTTCGAGGCACGCGCCGGCCAGGCCGGCATCGGACGGGGACATGTTCGACAGCAGGCCGAGAGCCTCCTCCCCGCCCTCCTTCAGGGCCGCGCGCGCAGGGGCCGCATCCGTCGGGCAGAGCGCCGTGAAGCCGATGCCGGCGCCAAGGAAGGCGCAAAGCTCCTCTTCGGAGCCGAGCGGCTCCTCCGTGAACGTTTCCACCTGCTCCGCGGACAGGCCGGCCTTCTGCAGCGCATCGCGGATGTCCGCCGCGTGCTCTCGGATGCCGGACTCCTCCGCGCAGGCCACGGGCTCTCCATGCCGGCCGGAGTACACAATCAGGCGTCGTCGCACGAATGGAGGGCCGTCCGGCTCCCTGTCCCGGAAGCCCTGCCGCCCGGGATCGCAGGGAGTGCCGGCAAGTTCGCACGCCAGCATCCGTCCCCCGCCGGCCGGGGCGAAGGCCCGCCTGAGGCGCATGAACTGCCGCGGCAGATCCGTCTCCCAGGAGGATGACAGCCAGTCAAGGAGCGCCGTGCAGTCCCTGTTCCGCAGCGGCTTTCGGAAGGGCAGGTCATGGCTCAGCTGAAAGCTCTCCATGTCCGTCACGGCCTGTCCGTTCACAGCCGCGAGAAAGCGGGCGACGGCGACAATCCTTTCGGCCTGGGCCTGCTCCAGGCCTGCGGCCGAGCGCACGGTCCGGTCAATGCCCGACTCCCTGCCGATGTATTCGAGAAGAGCCATCATGTTCGGGATCCGGGGCTCCGCGTTTTTCGGGACGCGCGTCCGGGGCCTTCCGCGGGCGGGCTTTTTTTCGGCTTCCGCGGACACGGCTTCAGTGCCGCTTCCGGCAATCTCTTCGGGGTCGGGCATGCCGCCTGACTGCTTGCGTCTTCTTTCTGCCGCCATGATGTCCTCCGGAATACTGGGAAATCAATACACAAAAAACTATGCCCGGACCGTCTTCATGCCCAGCAGGCCGAGGAAAAGACTGTCCCTTTCGGCAATTTCGGAACGCCATCTTCCTGTGCCGGCCGGAGTGTCCGCACTGGCAGCCTCCACGGGCTCGAACCAGTTGAGGATGAAGCCGGCGGAATGGCTGTCCAGCCAGCTTTTGAGCTCTCTTTCCCTCTCCAGACTGGCGTTTCTGTCATGTTCGCGATTGCCATTTTTCCGGCCAAGAGTTGATGACATCTTTCTGATCCGCTCGCAAAAATATTCATGATAGCAAAGAGCGACGAATCTGACAAACAGATATCCGCTGAAAATGTCAGAATCTTCAGCATGTACATGATCGGAATCGATATTTTTTCTTATATCTTCAAAGAATGATTCAATTCTGCTTCGGCTTCTGCAGGCCTGCAGGGCCGAGAACGGATCATGTTCGCAGTTGGATGCAAGCGCATAACAGCCATTGTACTTTTTTGAAACGGCAATGGCCTCTTCATTATACGTGACATGAACGTTATGTCCATCTCTTTCTATTGACATATACCTGCCGGCAATCTGCTCGATGTCATCGGGGAGATTGTCAATGTCGAGAATGCCGTCCTCAATGTTTTTCTTTGTTGAAATGAGAATTTCGTCGAACTCTTTGTTGTATTCATCTCTGTCTCTTGTATTCAAATAAAGATGCAGATAAATATTGTGCGAAAAACTGTCT
>JAUNSE010000451.1 GCA_030539415.1 Desulfovibrionaceae bacterium | reverse complement strand
CTTCGAACCGTATTTCCGCATGGAGTCCTCTCGCAACCGCTCTCTCGGCGGCATGGGGCTGGGGCTTTCCATCGCGCGCAACATGGCCCTTTTGAACAACGGCGAAATAACGCTGGCGAATCACCCGGACGGTGGGCTGCTCGCGACCATGGTGCTGCCGGTGCAGAAGCGCTGAACCGGTTTCGGGAGCGCCCGAGAGGAATGCAGCCGTCCGCAGGTGTCCGGAAAAGCCGGCCGGATTGCGTGACACAGGCAAAACAGATACAACGTTCCAGTCTGCAGTCTTCTGCGGATTGGAACGTTTTGCTTTTAGAAACAGGTGGATGCAGGCCAATAAGGCCTGTCGTGAGGAGGTGGGGCCATGAGTACCGTGCGTGAACGAGCCAGAGGCTGTCTTCTCGGACAGCTTGCCGGAGATGCCCTGGGCAGCCTGGTCGAGTTCAGAAGTCCCGAACAGATACGTAGGCTCTACCCCGAGGGCGTGCGCAGACTGGCGGACGGCGGCACGTGGGACACCGTGGCGGGCCAGCCCACGGATGATTCGGAGATGGCGCTTCTGCTGGCGCGCATGCTGGTCGGGGAGGGTGCGTACAGCGCCGCGTCGGCACTTGACGCCTACCGCTTCTGGCTGAACTCCGGACCTTTTGACTGCGGCAATACCATAGCCGGGGGACTGAGAGGCTTCCTCAATCCGGCAAGTCAGGCGAACGGCGCCATGATGCGCATAAGTCCGCTGGGAATTTTCGCCGCCCGACTGCGCGCGGACATGCCGGCAGAGAAGGCCATCGAAGCAGTGTCCGGGTGGGCCATGGAAGATGCTGCGCTGACGCATCCCAATCCTGTCTGCCTTCAGGCCAACGCTCTGTTTGTTGCGGCCATAGCCCGGGCCGTGGTCTTCGGCGGCAGCGGCGAAGAGATCTATCAGGCGGTCCGTCAGCATGCGGTGGAGCTGAAGGCGGAGAGTGCTCTGATGGACGCGGTTGCCGGTGCAGGAGAGTCCCGTCCCGCCGACTATGTGCGGCAGCAGGGCTGGGTGCTGACAGCCTTCCGCAACGCGCTGTGGCAGCTGCTCCATGCACCCAGTCTGGAAGAGGGATTGGTCGACACGGTCATGCAGGGCGGAGACACGGATACCAACGCGGCTATCTGCGGCGCGCTTCTGGGTGCCGTTCACGGCATTGAAGCTGTGCCTGAGCAGTGGGTGAGCTGCGTGCTGAACTGTCGTCCCGAAGCCGGGAAAAAGGGGGTGCGCCGTCCGAGGCCGCAATGCTTCTGGCCTGTGGATGCTCTGGATCTGGCGGACAGGCTGGCAGGAGAAGCATAGTCATCCTGGATGGGAGGGGGTCGGCAAAAGGGATGCCGGCCTTTCTCCATCGTCTGCATTCTCCGTGCAGACACTGGACAATGAATTTTCGTCTGTTTCTGTCCAAAATGCCAGCAAATGTGCCTGGGAAGGTGTCAGTTGTGGCGCAAAAGACGGCACCGCACCCCTCTGCGGTATGCAAGATAAAAAAGAAAGAGCGGACTTGCGTGCTGTTTGTCAGCAGGCAAGTCCGCTTTGCTTTCTTATCTGGCGGAGAGAGAGGGATTTGAACCCTCGATACAAGTTTAAGCTCGTATACTCGCTTAGCAGGCGAGCTCCTTCGGCCGACTCGGACATCTCTCCGTAAGAGTGACCTTCATACGCTCCTTGCCTGTGTCCGTCAAGAGATTTCTTGCCTGTTTTTTCGAGCGGCCTTCCGGACGGCGGCTTTAAGAGCGGAAGGAAGGCGGGCTCTGCTGTCCGCACGCATACACTTTGCTGCGGTTGCAACTGCGTCCAGGCACAAAGACCGCAAATACAGCCATGCTCCCGCCCGGCTTTGGCTGTATTGACAATATTGTGCCGTCACTGTGAAGCTGCCGGGCAGTAAAATGCCCGCAACATACGGAAAGAATGAATACAATTTGCGGATGCCGGGGCAAAATGCATGGGCTGCTGACTGCCATCTTGACGATTAGAGAAGTTTGAAGTAACAAGCTCCTTTTGGATTTCACCCAAAAAATCTCGGGGGATACCATGCCTGAAGAAGTCAAAAACGAGGCTGTAAACAAGGAAGGCGTTGACTTTATCCGCGCCAAAATTCTTTCGGACAACGCCACAATGCGTTTTGGCGGGAAGGTGCACACGCGCTTTCCTCCGGAACCCAACGGCTACCTTCATCTTGGCCATGCCAAGTCCATCTGTCTGAACTTCGGCGTTGCCAGGGAATTCAACGGCCAATGCAACCTGCGTTTTGACGACACCAATCCCACCAAGGAAGAGGTGGAGTACGTCGATTCCATCA
>JAUNSE010000450.1 GCA_030539415.1 Desulfovibrionaceae bacterium | reverse complement strand
CCCATGAATTCCACGTACTTCGCGCCTGCCTCCTCGGGCGGCAGGGGATTGAGGGTGGCGGGCACGCCGTCGTACCAGCCGAGATATCTCTGATAGGTGGCCTTCACATTGTGACTGAGGGCACCGTAATAGCCTTTGCAGCTCCACTCGCTGTCAAGGCTTGGCGGCAGCTTCATCTCTTCCGCTATTTCATTCATGGTCAGGCCGTGCCTGATTCCCCGCACAGTCTGGTCATTGATGTACTTGTACATGTCCCGCTGCTTCTTCAGATAATATCTGACAGCCTCCCGGCCCCACTTGGGCCAGTGATGGCAGATGAAGAGCACGTCCGTCCTGTCGCCGAACATGTGCAGCGCCTCCTGCAGATAGCCCGCCCACATGAAGGCTGACCTCGCCTTGGCGCCTCTGAGGGGCAGAAGGTTGTGCTGATGCCAGCTGACTATTTCGGCCATGCACAGTGCCCGGAACTGAGGCAGATAGATGCACATCTCCGCCGGGGCCTCGGCTTCGGGCGTCATCTGGAAGATGAAATCGATGCCGTCGATGTTCATCGTCTGGCCGGTGTGTTCGACAAACTCAGTGGGCTGAACGAGGAAGGTTGTGCCCCTGGGGGCGTTTTTGCCGAGTCCGTCGCCGACCTGCCCCTGCGGGCCGATGGGCAGCCGACCGCCAAACTGGAAAGCGCCCCTGCGCTTCATGGCGTCGCCGACAAAGACGTTTTCGCTGATCGCCTCCTCCATGAAACCATGCGGCGCGACAAGCGGGATTTTCCCGGAGCGGACGTCCTCGGGACTGACAACACCGCCAACGCCGCCAAAATGATCGCCGTGACTGTGAGTGAGAATGACCGCCTTGATATCCTTCTTCTCGAAGTGCCTGAAGAACAGTTCGAGAGCAGCTCTGGAAGTCTCGCAGCACATGAGACAGTCAACGACAATATAACCTGTCTTTGAACGGATTATCGTCAGATTGGAAATGTCAAAGCCGCGAACCTGCCAGATTCCGTCCGTAACCTCGAAGAGACCGGCGATGGTATTCAGCTGCTCCTGCCGCCACAGGCTCGGATTGACAGTGTCAGGAGCCGGCTTCTCCGGAGAGATGAAGTCGTAATAGGCCTTCATGTCCCACACAATCCTGCCGCCGGCATCCTTGATCTGCAGGTCCCTGACTTCCTCGACAAGTCCTCTGCGGGAGTCAATGAAATCAGTGTCATTGCAGGGCGGAAGCTGGTTCAGGAAACTGCTGTTCATCACTCTGGTTGCTTCAGTGGCTGGCTTGCTCATCTTCCATATCCTCAATCTCTGCCGCGGTGAGCGGAAGTGCCGTCATCACGGGGTTGCAGTGTGTTCTGACATCCATTGAACTGGATGCGTAGACTTCTGAAATTTGCGCCCCTTCTGCGGCGTGCCTGCACCGAGGGGGGACAGTCTTGATATATCTGGTACATCCATCGGTTGACCTGGGGACGGTTTCGCCTTCAGCCGGAGCACCGGGAGGAGCATATGCCCCCTTTCCCTCAGCCGACAGTGTTTCAACTGCTGTAATTGTCTCGATTACATGTGAGAAAACTAAAACCGATTAGTTGTAATGTCAAGCATTACAACTAAAATATTTGCATCAAGGCTGAGTCGGGCAGCACGAAGGGCGGCTGCCCGTGAAGCTGGCGCGTGCAGCCTTCATGCGGGAAAGTGCTCGGGCACTGCTTCTCCCCTCAGCAGTCTTTCGCGCGCCACAGCAGGAGACGGCCCGCCTTCCCGCTGTCCGCAACAATGAACACCCCCGCCGTCCAGGCCCGTCCGGTACACGGACGAGCCGTTTCGAGGAGAGGCGGGTGGAGCCGTGAAGACGAGAGATGCTGAGAGGAAGGGGGAGGACATTTTGCATGGCATGCGGCCCGCGGTGTCAGGCGATCGTAAAATTGATCCACCAAGGCGATCCCAAAATGATCCACTTGGAGCATGTCTGAATCTGGTGTCGTGGGGAGCCGCCACTGGACCGACTGCCGGGACCAATATCGCTGGGAGCCGTGACCTGGCCGACAGGCGGGACATGAATGCGGTTCGGCTGGACGACAGACGCCCGGGGCGTGTGTGGCTGCAGTCGGTCTGCCGGCGTACAGGAAGTTTCCAGGGAGGAGCCGCTGCAAACTGCCCGGTATGCCTGGCTGCCAGGCTGTCTCCGGCATGAGGTCGCTGTCAGGGGAAGGATGCGGGAGGATGCCGGTGGCAGACAGAGACTGTCTGCAGCAGGCCAGGGCGGCAGAGGAAGACAGGCTGGCCCTGGACAGGGCAATCCGGAACAGCGCTGAGAAAACTTTTTTTGCGGCGGGGA
>JAUNSE010000449.1 GCA_030539415.1 Desulfovibrionaceae bacterium | reverse complement strand
CCCGATGTCCACGCTGATGGAGGAGCAGTCGCTCAGGGGGCCGAGGATGAACTCGGCGGTTCTGAGCAGAGCGGAACCGTAATCGGCATGCGCCACCACAATGATGCCCACCTCGATGGGCCCGGCCATATCGTCAGTCTCTGGAGCCATTGCGTGAATCTCCCTCAAGGCGCGCCCCGTGCTTTCGGGATGGGGCGGACAAGTCTTTCTGGATAGTGAAAACTATCCTGTTTCACTTTTGATGGCAAGATTTTCGCCGAAACGCGTGCCCGCCGCACGGGAGAGCAGGCCGGCCCTCTGCGCCTGCGCCTCCGCCCTGCGGCCTGCTCCCGAGGCCTTATGGCCTGGCTCCTGCGGCCCGAGCCCCTGCAAGTCTGAGTCCGGGCAAGCAGACGGCAAAGCGCCGAGGGCCGGTCCATCCGGACCGGCCCTCCCTGATTTCTTTCTTCCCTGTCCTTTCCGGACAGGGCGCGCCTGCAGTGACGCCGCGCGGCGTTCCGCTCCCGGGACTTTCCCCTACCCCAGTTCCAGATGGCGGTGCTCTATGGTCACCGGGAAGCCCGCCTGCTGCAGGGCCCGGCCTATGGCCTCGGCCACGGCCACGGAGCGATGATGCCCGCCCGTGCAGCCGAAGCCCATGGTCAGACGGTAGCGCCCCTCTGTCTCCATCAGCGGCAGAATGAAGAAGAGCAGGTCCGTAAGCTTGGTCAGAAACTCCCTGGCCTTCGGCGTGGCGAAGACATAGTCCGCCACGTCCTGCTCGAGGCCGCTCTTGGCCCGAAGCTCGCTCACGAAATAGGGATTGGGCAGAAAGCGCAGGTCAAAGATGTAGTCCGCGTCCTTGGGCACGCCGTGCTTGAAGCCGAAGGACAGCACAAAGACCCTGAGCGCGCGCAGATGCTCCTCGCCGTCGCGGAAGCGCTTCTGCAGCACCCTGCGCAGGTCATGAATGGAAAAGCGCGTGGTGTTGAGCACCATGTCCGCCTGGCTGCGCAGCCTGGCCATGCGCTTGCGCTCCATGAGCACGGCGGCCTCGAGGCCGATTCCCTCGTGCTCCAGAGGATGCGGACGCCTGGTGGTGGCGTAGCGGCGCATGATTTCCTGCGTGTCGGCCTCGAGGAAGATGGCCTGCGGGCTGTAGCCCAGATCGCGCAGCTTTTCCAGCACGTCCTCGATTTCGCTTAAGAAAGTGCTCTGGCGCAGGTCCAGGCCCAGGGCTATGCCCTTGAAGTGGGCCATGGAGGGACGCTCCATGAGCGCCGCCATTTCGGGGGCCATGCTGGCCGGCAGCCCGTCCACGGTGAAGTACATGAGGTCCTCGAAGACCTGCATGGCCGTGCTCTTGCCCGAGCCGGAGAGTCCGGTGACTATGCACAGGCGCAGATTCCGCCCGCGCGAGCTTCCGCGCTCCTTCTTCTCCTGCCGGCCCTCTTCGGCCACCTCCGCGCCGCCCGCGGCTTCCGCGGGACCGTCGGCCGCCGGAGCGGCGGCATCGCAGCCGGTTCCGGCACAGGAGACGCCGTCTTCCCGCGGAGCGGCCTTT
Source organism: Desulfovibrionaceae bacterium (assembly GCA_030539415.1). Taxonomy (GTDB): domain Bacteria; phylum Desulfobacterota; class Desulfovibrionia; order Desulfovibrionales; family Desulfovibrionaceae; genus Desulfovibrio. The sequence goes on along the minus strand of JAUNSE010000449.1, from coordinate 789 downwards.
GCGGAAGTTCCGCCCTTCCCTTCCGGGCCCGCCGGAGCGCCGGCCTGCACAGGGTCGGTCCCGGCTGCCGCTGCGTTCACTGCCTCTGTCACGGATTCTCTTCCAGGCTCTGTCACGGATTCTGCCATAGGCTCTGCCACCATGACGGGGAAGAGCGAACGGTGCGCCTCCCCCGGTATAAAGAAGGAAGGGGTCCCGCAGGGAGTCCCTTCCTAAAATTGTGTGAAATGCTGTCTGCCGCCAGGCGGCAGACAGCCTGTGCGCATTTGCTAGACGATGGGGTCGATCAGGCCGTAGTCGCCGGTGCGGCGGCGGTACACGACATTGATGCGGCCGGAATCGGCATTGAGGAAGACAAAGAAGTCGGAGCCGATGTTGTCGAGCTGCATCATGGCCTCTTCCACAATCATGGGCTTGGCGCTGAAACGCTCGGTGCCCACAACGCCGGGCTCTTCGTCCGCGTCGCTTTCCACATTGTAGGTGAAGACGTCCAGGGTCGCGTTGCGGGCCTGGCGGCGCTGCTCCTTCACGCGCGAGACATGCTTCTTGATCTGGCTTTCCAGCTTGTCGTAGACAAGGTCGATGGCCGCGTACATGTCGCTCGTCTGCTCGCTGGCGGCCAGATGCAGGCCTTCGCCGACGACGGTGACTTCGCAGCGGTTGCGGATCTTGTCCACGGTCAGAACCACACCCACCTCAAGGCCGGAAGACTTGCCGAAAAAGCGGCCAAGCTTCTCCATACGGCGGCGGGCATACTTCTTCAAATGTTCGGATGCCTCGAAGTTCTTG
>JAUNSE010000448.1 GCA_030539415.1 Desulfovibrionaceae bacterium | reverse complement strand
GAAACAGCCCCACGGAAGGTGAGGAAGAGGACCTGCGTAAGCCTATGTACTAGTTTATGACGGAAACAGCCCCACGAAAAGGTGAGGAATAGTAGATTGTTGTGTGTCTGTCCTTCCGGCGGGTTCCTCCGTCTCCGCGGGGAAGGGGGTGAAAGGTGAATTTTGTTGTTCCTCCTGAAGAATCTTCTAGGCTATAACGAAAACTTTTGCAAGCTTTTTAGGAAATTTTTTTAAAAAACTGCCGGTGCTCCAGGAGCGCCCAGTCTGACGCCAGGAATGGCTGCAGCCTGGGCGGAGGCAACAATACTTTGATTAATAAGGTATCGCAGAGCTTTGTCAAGTGCTGGTTTGAGAAATTGGCCGCCCGGGGCAGAGCGCAGGCCTCTTCCTGACGGCCCAGTCCCCTTTCGACAATGCTTCTCTGCTATCCCGTATGCGCTTCGGACAGAATCCCGCCGTAATGTCGCATCAAACGCATGCACTCCGCCCTAAGCGGCAGGAAAAAACACGCTGACACCCTGTGAAGTTGCAGACGGCCGACGCATGACCAACGCTGTCCCTGCGAAACTGTGCCGCCCGAACCCCGGGGCCGTGCAGAGGCGGCGCGCAGAGCGGAGAAAAGCGTGCCTGAGAACGCAATTCAACCAAAGTTCTTCAGATGTTGCGCAATAACGGCAGCCATGCATCACAGGGAACACTGGGCTTCCTGCGGCAGTCCCTGCTCATTGTCCGCCAAATGCCGGCCGGTTTTGACCGTTCCTTGCAAAACGCCTGCACCTTCTGTCGGCCACAGGCCCGTGCCCCGGCCCGAAACCCGCTCTCCAGGCCGTCTCAGCGGAGCGTGTTGCCAGGCAAAACGGCATCAGATACATATGGACACAGCAAAACAACCCCGTCCCCTCTCTTTCTGCCTGGAGACTGCCATGAGCAAACGATCCCTCTTTCTGCCGAGACTGTGCGCGGCGCTGCTGCTGCCGCTTCTCTGCCTGCCCCTGTCCGCGCAGGCCGCGCAGGACAGCGCCCTGATGAACGCCTGCAAGGAGGCCGTGCCCGCCTACACGGACCTCTTCAAGGCCCTGGTCAGCCAGGACAGCGGCAGCATGGACATCGCCGGCCTCTCCGCCAAGAAGGACTTTCTGGTGAGCCGCCTGAAGGCCCTCGGCGCCGAAGTGGAACTGCTGGAGGCCGCGGGCGAGAAGAGAAAGGGAACATACAATATCGTGGCGCGCGTGCGCGGCACGGGAAAGGCCAGAATCCTGCTGCTCAGCCACTATGACACGGTCTGGCCGGCCGGCGAGGCGGCCAGCCGCCCATTCACCATCAAGGACGGCAGAATCTGCGGCCCGGGCGCCGGAGACACCATCAGCGGCGTGGCCGGCTGCCTCACGGTGCTGGACATCCTGCAAAAGCAGAACTACCGCGACTTCGAGGTGCTGACACTCTTCCTCAACGCGGACGAGGAGATCGGCTCCTTCGGGGCCATAGACCAGATCATGGCCGAAGCGGCCCGGCATGACGCGGCCTTCTCCACCGAGGGCGGCGGCGAGAACGGCGACAGCGTGGCCGTGGCCTGCCGCGGCGGCGGCAGGGTCACCATCACGGTGAAGGGCAAGCGCGCCCATACCGGCCAGCCCCATCTCGGCCACAATGCCGGCGTGGAGCTGGTGCGCCAGATACACGGCATGCTGGACCTGGCTGACAGGGAGAAGTGGACGGACTGCACCTGGAGCCTGGGCAGCTTCGGCACGAATGTGAATGTCGTGCCGGACAGCGCCACGGCCACCCTGCAGGTGCGCATAGCCGACTCCTCGGAAGTGGAGCGCCTGAAGCGGGACATCCTGGAGCGCATCTCGCATGTGACCGATCCGGGCTGCACGGTGGAGGCGCAGTTCAGCATCAGCCGCCCGCCCTTCGAGTACACCGGCAGCACGGCCGTGCTGGCCGGAGCGGCACGGCGCATCTTTCAGGAGGAAGTCGGCAGGACACTGAACTACGAGCGCTCCTGGGGCAGCTCGGATGCCAACTGGGCCTCCCAGAAGACCCCGACGCTGGAGGGCCTGGGCATGAGCAGCGCCAACGCCCATCAGCGCAGCGAGTTCTCGGCGCTCGCCCCGGTGCCGGACCGCCTCTACCTGCTGGCCCGCCTGATTCAGGAGACCTGCGAGGGCAGAACCGTGCCGATCGGCGCGGCAAGACAGTAGACAGCCGGCGGAAGGCGGCGGACGGTGCGGCGCGCCGGACCCGAACCCGCCCCCAAAGCCCGCCCTCGGGCCATCCGGCCTGCGGGGCGGCGCGACGCCTGCATATAGCCCCGACGGAGGGGGAGTGCATATGGA
>JAUNSE010000447.1 GCA_030539415.1 Desulfovibrionaceae bacterium | reverse complement strand
CGTCCGTACGGTCTTGTGCGCTGCCTTCAGGGCCCTTCAGGGCCGCCTCGAGCAGGGCCGCGGCCTCGGTCTGCTTGTTTCTGACGGCCGCACGCAGGGCATCCTCGCCGTGCCTGTCCGCAAGCCTGGGATCGGCGCCGTGCCCGAGAAGCAGCTTCACGATGCCGGCATAGCCTCTGGCCGCGGCCCGCATGAGCGCCGTGTAGCTGTCCTTGTTGCGCAGGTTCGGGTCCGCCCCGTGCTTGAGCAGCAGGGCGGCCAGCTCCTCGTTTCCCAGGCCGCAGGCGCGCATGAGGGGCGTGTAGCCGCTGTCGTCCGCTATGTCGGGCTTTGCTCCGGCTTCAAGCAGCATCTTCGCCGCTTTTGTCCTGCCGGCCCGCACCGCGAGCATCAGGGCCGTCTCCCCGTCCCGCTCCATCGCGTCCAGATTGGCGCCGGCCTCGAGCAGGACGGCGGCGGTTTTCAGATGCCCCTGGGAGATCGCCGTCAGCAGGGCCGAGCCCGCGTCTCCGCTTCCCGCCGCGCCGGCGGCGAGCAGCTGCTTCACGATGTCGGTGCGTCCGTCGTACGCGGCGAGATCCATGGCCCTGTTCCCGCTGTACGAGTCGAGACGGGCGCACGCCCCGCCTGCCAGCAGCGCTGCGACCGTTTGGGGGCGGTTCTTCTCGCAGGCCAGGGTCAGCGCCGTATTGCCGTCCTCGTCCTCGAATTCCGTGCCGGCCCCGTGCTCGAGCAGCAGCTGCGCCATCTCGGGGCCCGCGCAGTTCTCGCAGGCGTCCATCAGGGCCGTCCTGCCGCTCCCTGTGGTCAGATCGGGTTTGGCCCCGTGGTCCAGCAGGACCCGGGCCGCCTCGACATGCCCGTTCCAGGCGGCCATGTGCAGGGCCGTCAGGCCGCCCTTCATGCGCTGGTTCACCTCAAGGCCCCGTTTGATGAGATACTCGGCCATGGCGGCCTGTCCGCTGCGCGCCGCCGTCATCAGGGCGCTTGTGCGGTCGGAGCTGCGCGCGGCCGACTCGGGGTCCATGTCCATGAGCAGGGCGACGGTCTCCAGGTGGCCGCCCTCCGCCGCGCGCATGACCGCCGTTTCCCTGTCCCTGTTCTCGGCGGAGGTTCTGGCCCCGCACTCGACGAGCAGTCTGACGGTGTCTGTGCGGCCGTACCCGGCGGCAAGGATGAGGGGCGTGTTCTGATTGCTGCCCGCGAGGTCGACCTGCGCGCCGTGGGCAAGGAGCAGGCGGACGATTTCCGTCCTGCCGGCCATTGCCGCGTACGCGAGCGCCGCGTGTCTTTTGCGGGCGCGCTTGTCGATTTCGGCCCGCGCTTCCAGCAGGGCCTTCACGCACTCGGCATGGCCGTTGGCAGCGGCGTACATGAGGGCCGTGAGTCCTTCCCTGCGGTCGGCCGCGCCCGTGTCCGCCCCTTCGGCAAGCAGGAGGCGCGCCGCGTATTCATGACCATGGCTGCAGGCAAGCATGAGAGCCGTCACCCCTGTTCTGGTTTTGGCGTCGACACTGGCTCCGCGGGCCAGGAGACGGCTGACGCACTCGCCCGAGCCCCCCTCGGCGGCGAGTATGAGCGCCGTCTCTCCCGCATTGTCGCGGGAATTGATATCGGCACCGCGCTCGAGCAGCAGGTCCATGGTCCCGGCCGAGCCTGCCAGGGCCGCGAGCATGAAGGCAGTGCGTCCCTCCCTGTCCTGGGCCGTCATGTCGGCGCCGCGCTCAAGCAGCAGCGCGAGCGCCTCGACCGAACCGGCCATGGCCGCAAGCATGAGCGCGTTGTGCCCCTCATTGTCCTTTCTGATTGACCATCCGTCCCGGTCGAGCAGGGCTTTGACGGCACCGGCCGGGGCATGCATGGCGGCGAGCATGAGCGGCGTGCGCCCCAGATTGTCCGTGGTGAGGCTGCTGATGCCGTGTTCGTACAGGGTGACGAGCACCATTTTGCTGTCCGCCATGACGGCGTGCATCCAGGCCGTGAGACGCGCATTGTCCATGGCGTGCGGGTCGGCGCCCCTGTCCAGCAGGGCCGCGGCCGCTTTGGCGGAGCCGCTGCGCGCGGCGAGCATGAGGGCGGTGCGGCCCTGACTGTCCCTGGCATCCGGGTCCGCGCCATGGTCGAGCAGGACTGTGACCGTGTCCGCATGGTCTCCCTCGGCGGCCCTGTGCAGCGGCGTCCTGCCGAGAAAGTCCCTCGCGCTCGGCTCCGCCCCGTGCCCGAGCAGCAGTTTCGCGGCATCGGTGGCGCCGCGGCCGGCGGCCCGCAGCAGGGCGGTGTCGTAGTGCGCGTTCTCGGCGAGATGCACATCGGCGCCCGCGTCAAGCAGCAGCTGCATCA
>JAUNSE010000446.1 GCA_030539415.1 Desulfovibrionaceae bacterium | reverse complement strand
GTGGGGCGCCCCGGTGGAGCGTCGCCAGGCCCTGTCAAGGATATCGGCCGCAAGGCCGAAGCCGGGGACTTACCCGGACGGGCGGATCAAATAGCGCCGGAACAGAAAAAATACAAGAGCGCTTCACTGGACTTTTGGCGTGCTTTTCCGGCAGGGCCGCGCCGCGCGGCGGAAGGAGTCCGGAAGGAGGGCCGCGGGCGTTTGACGTGCGCCCCGGGCAGTGGGTACAAGCAGGAGGAAGATTCACGCGCCCCCTTTCTGCCGGCCGCCGGCAGGGCGGAAAAAAAGGGCGCCCGGCCCTGCGCCGGGGGAGGACGGGGAAAAGATGTCGCAGCCGCTGCAGCACTACGAGCCGGAGATACATGTCACGGCCGCGGGCCGGGAGTGGACGCTCAGGCGCCATTCGGACTTTGACAGCCTCTGGGAGGGCATGGTGGCCGACGGACGGGCCGACGCGGACGAGCACATTCCGTACTGGACCGAGCTCTGGCCCTCGAGCCTCGTGCTCTCCGAGTGGCTTGCCAGGAACAGGGCGCGCGTGGCAGGGCACCGCTGCCTCGACCTCGGCTGCGGCATAGGCCTCACCGCCCTGGCCGGCCAGTGGCTCGGCGCCGAGGTGATGGGCATCGACTACGAGGCCGAGGCCCTGCACTACGCGAAGATCAACGCCGCCCTGAACAATGTGCCGAGCCCGGCCTGGGTGGCCATGGACTGGCGCAGGCCGGCTGTCGCCCCGGGAACCTTCGATCTCGTCTGGGGCGGGGACATCATGTACGAGCGCCGCTTCGTGGAGCCCGTGCTCGCCGTCTGCGGCCATGCCCTGGCCCGGGGCGGAAAGGTGTGGGTGGCCGAGCCCGGGCGCAGCGTCTACGAATACTTTCTGCGCGCCCTGCCGTCCTTCGGCTGGCAGGGCAGAAAGGTCTTCGACGAGCCGGTGGACGCCCTCTACGCCCAGGCCGTGAAGGTGCGGGTGGCCATCTGGGAGCTCGAGCGGCTGCCCGACAGGGGCGGGCGGTCCTGACGGACGATCCTGGCGGTCCCGCGGCCTTGCCGGGCCCTGTCCGGGGGCCGGAGGGCAAGGCGGGCCGGCATGGAAGAGCCGCAGGTCCCGGCCGGCGCGGCCGGCCCTAAAGCCCCTGCGGAAGACGGAGACCCTTGGAGACGGAGGAGGCGGCGCCATGCGCCGCAAGGAGTGCTTCTCAATGGAACAGAACGACGAAAAGGTGGTCAGGCTCGGCATCTCCCTGCCCAGGGAGCTTCTGGAGCCCTTTGACGAGCTCGTCCGCAAGAAGGGCTACAGCAGCCGCTCCGAGGCCATACGCGACCTCATCCGCAATCAGCTGGTGGAGCAGGAGTGGAAGTCCTCCGACGAGGATGTGGCCGGCACCCTGACCCTGGTCTACGACCATCACAATCACGACCTGCCCATACGGCTCATGGACATACAGCACGACCATCACGAGGTGGTGGTGACCACGCAGCACGTGCACCTGGACCACCACAACTGCCTGGAGGTGCTGGTGCTGCGCGGCAGGGCCGGCGAGATCGGCGCCCTGGCCGACAAGCTCATAGCCTGCAACGGCATCAAGCACGGCGTCTTCGTGCCCTCCACCACCGGCCGCTCGCTGGCCTGATCCGGAGGGGGATAAGCCATGCCGGCAGGAGAAGCTGCGCGCCCGGCGGCGCGCGAAACAAGGGGCAGGGGGCGGCCGCGCGCCTTCGACAGGGCCCGGGCGCTGGAGCGGGCCCTGGCCGTGTTCTGGAAGAAGGGCTACGCGCCGGCCTCGGTGGCCGATCTGTGCCAGGCCATGGAGATACGCCCGCCGAGCCTCTACGCGACCTTCGGCAGCAAGGCCGAGCTCTTTCTCGAGACGCTCGCGCACTACGAGCGCGCCTACTGGGACGGGCCGTCGGCACGCTTTCTCGCCGAGCCCGACGTGCGCAGGGCCGTGGCGGACTTCTTCGCCGAGGCCGCGCGCATCCTGGCCTCGCCGGACACGCCCTGCGGCTGCATGGTGGTGCTCGCGGCGGTCAACATCGCCGAGGAGGAGCGGGAGATCCGCGCGACGGTGCACAGGCTGAGGCAGGCCACGCAGCAGATGTTCGAGGACAGGCTCGCGCGCGCACAAGACGAGGGGCAGCTGCCCGCGGACTGCGATGTCCGCACCTGCGCCTGCGCCCTCAACACCCTGCTCGAGGGCCTCTCCCTGCAGGTCAGGGACGGCATGGACGAGGCGGCCCTGGGGGCCGTGGCGGCCCTTGCCGTGCGCCTGCTGCCGCAATCCTGAGCCAGGCCCTGACGGGCCGGATCGACGGCCCCTCCGGCACGGGCAGGCGGGGAGGCGCC
>JAUNSE010000445.1:1501-2348 GCA_030539415.1 Desulfovibrionaceae bacterium | reverse complement strand
GCCCCGGCCGGAGCCTGTTCGGACGCCTGGGTCTGGACGGGAGCCGGCTCGGCAGCAGCGGCCTGTTCCGCCTGTCCGGCTTTCGTTTCGGCCGTCTCTTTGGCCTGCGCGGCCGAAGATGCGACCGGCGCGGCAGTCTCGGCGGGAGCCTTGGCCTGCTCGACCACCGGGGCCGGCGCGGCCTGCGCCACAGCCTCGACGGCGACCGGCGCCGTTTCGGACGCGGCCCCGGTGCCTTCGGCCAGCGCGTGCGCCGGAACACAGGCAATGCCGGCGGTAATCAGAGCGGACAACAGGCGCGTACAGAGTGTATTGTGCACCGATTCCTCCTTTGCTTCAGAGCCGTATAGCACAAGTCCGGCCCATGGAAAAGGACAAAAAACTGTACCGGAAGGCCCCCTGCGGCAAGTTGCGGAGGGCCTGTCATGCATTTTTGTGACAATGCGTCACAGGAGATGGAAAACACCTTTCCTGCAGTCCGGGCGCGTCGGCTTCCTGCCGGCAAAGGCGGGGGCCGAGTCTCCCGAGCGCGGGGACGCGGCAAAAGCGCGCCCTCATGGCGCGTGTCTTTTCAAGGGATCAGCCGTCCGCGGAGCTCCCCATCCGACCGCTAGGCCTGACCGGACTTCTCCGCGCCCTTGTCGCCGGATTTGTCACCGGACTTCTCTCCGGCCTGGCGGGCGAGCGAGGCCAGCGCCAGGGCCGCGGCGCTCTGCTCGGCCTTCTTGCAGCTCGTGCCCTCGGCCTCGAAGACCTGGCCGTCGGGCAGGCGCACGTTGACGGTGAACTGCCTGGCATGGCTCGGCCCGGAGACCGAGACCTGGCTGTAGACCGGGCGCTCGCCGCT
>JAUNSE010000445.1:0-1491 GCA_030539415.1 Desulfovibrionaceae bacterium | reverse complement strand
GCATTCCTGCAGATGGGTCTTGTGGTCCAGCTCCTTCTTGCCCTCGCTGGGGTCGGCCGGCCACACATCCTTGAAGACGCGGCCAATCACGTGCTGGGCCGCCGCAAAGCCGCCGTCCTCGTAGACCGCGCCGAGCACGGCCTCGAAGACGTCGCTTAAGACCGAGTCCCTCTTGCGGCCGCCCTGGCCCTCCTCGCCCCTGCCGAGCAGGATCATCCTGTTCAGGCCCACCTCGCGGGCGCGCTGGGCGAAGCTGCCCGTGTTCACGAGGGCCGAGCGCAGGCGCGTCAGATCCCCCTCGCGGGTGGACGGAAAGCGGGTGTACAGCTCCCAGGAAACGCACAGCTCGAGCACCGCGTCGCCCAGAAATTCCTGACGCTCGTTGTGGGCCGCTCCCAGGCCGAATTCGTTGGCGTAGGAGGAATGCGTCAGGGCGCGGTCAAGCAGCGTCCTGTCCCGGAAGTGGTAGTCCAGGGCCTGTTCCAGCTGGAGCACATCCTCTTGGGAAATGGTGGGCAGTGTCTTCATGTTTGTAACAATAGACCTTTTCCGCACAAAGGCAATAGCCGAACCCGCCTCTTTTCAGGAAGATCGGGTCTGGGCAGCCCTTTTCGCGGGTCTTCCGCCCGCGGGCGGCCCGCACTGCGCGCCTGTCACAGCGAAAGAAGCACAGGCCCCTCGCCCGCGCGTGCGCCGCCCGCGAGGCCTGCACGGATGCCCCGTGCCGCCTGAGGCCTGCCTGGGGGCGGCGGCTCTTCTGCCCGCATCTCTCCCCACTCCTCCCCGAGCTCTCCGACGGCCCCCTGGGCGGGCCTTTTGGCGGGACGAGGGCCGCTTCTTCGGGCAAAAAGACGCTCCCGCTCCCCGGGACGCGAAACTGTGCTTGACATTAGCCTTTTGTGTGGCTAGGCACTTGCCCTGCAACATCAATTTTGAGGAGACATCCCAATGGCTGCTTTTGAAATTTCCATGGTGAAGCTTGTGTCCGGCGAAATCGTGCTGGGCCGCTACGATGCCGAGAAGGACGTTCTCGCCGACGTTGTCAGTCTGCAGAACGTGCCCACCCAGCAGGGCATGCAGATGCTCCTGGCTCCCTACGGCTTCCCCTTCGAGAACACCTACGACGCCGTGATCGAGGGCCGTCACATCATGTACCGCTTCAAGGAATGCGCCAAGGAGCTCGAGGACAAGTACATCGAAGTGACCACCAACCTCTCCGTGAGCTCCCACATCGGCAAGATCCAGTTCGGCGGCTCCCAGACCGGCGGTTCCGGCCTCATTCACTAGGAAACAGCTCCCCCTTTTCCCCCGGAAGCGCCTGTCCCGCCGCGGACGGCGCTTCCGGGCTTGCTTTTCTCTCAGACACCGCGCGGCGCGCCGCGAACTCCGGTCCGGGCCCCGAGCCCGGCCGCATCCGGCGCACTGAAGGAACCTTGATGCGCGAACTCCTGTCCCGCCTGCCCGGCCCCAGCCGCTATCTGGGCATCGAAC
>JAUNSE010000025.1 GCA_030539415.1 Desulfovibrionaceae bacterium | reverse complement strand
TGCGGTCCTTGACGCCCTGCGTATCGAGGGAGCCGCGCACGATGTGGTAACGCACACCGGGCAAGTCCTTCACACGGCCGCCGCGGATGAGCACGACGGAGTGTTCCTGCAGGTTGTGGCCTTCACCGGGGATGTAGGCGGTCACTTCGAGGCCGTTGGTCAGGCGCACACGGGCGACCTTGCGCAGGGCGGAGTTGGGTTTCTTGGGGGTGGTGGTGTACACGCGGGTGCACACACCGCGGCGCTGAGGGCAGGAATGCAGGGCGGGCGTCTTCTTGTGCTTCACCGAGTCCTTGCGCTCAATGCGGATGAGCTGGTTGATGGTAGGCATTCTTCCTCCAAAGGGGTCTCGCCCCCGAAAGGGGCGCAAAATAAGAAGAGGGGCCAACCCCCTCTAAAGCAGGCGAGCTTTACAAAACAATGCCGGAATTGTCAACATCGGGCCGTTTTTTTCATGACGAACGCGCCGGGCCGCCGCGGAAGCGGCGACCCGGCGGAATTTCGGCGGTGCGGAAGGCAGGGATCAGTCGTGATGATGATCGTGGCAGCAGCAGTGCCCGTCGTGGTGGTCGTGCTCGTGATGATGCTCGTGGGCATGACCGTCGCCGTGGTGTCTGGGCAGCCTGGTCTCCACGTATTCGTCGAGGTCGTCGGTCTCGCCCAGATAGTCGAGCACCCGGTAGTGCAGATTGCCGATCATGTGCTCGAGCATTTCGCTGCACTCGTCGCCGAAGGTGCGGGACAGAAGCTCCACCAGAAAGGCGATGCGCTTGGTGTCGCGGTAGGCCTCCTGGCCGGCGGGATCGCCGTCCGGAGCCGCGGCGAGCACGGCCGCGAAGGCGTCGATCTCCTCCTGGGTGACATTCTTGATGGGCTGGGGTTCGTTGTTGATGTGAACCAGGCCGTTGATCAGGGTCAGTTCCTGTTCCTCGCCGGCAATATAGCCAATAATCACGGACATCGCGCCCTCCGCGCTCATGCGTGCAAAGTCTTGGATGGTGTCGGGACAGCGTCCCGGGGCATGGCCGCGGACCTACGGTCTGCCCTCCTCAGTGTAGTAGTCATCGCGCACATCCTCGCACAGGGCCACGGCTCTGCGCAGGTTGGCGATGTTCGGTCTGCCGTCTCCGCCGGCAAGGCCGATCAGCTTCTTCAGGACGGCGGCCCTGAGCGGAGACTGGGCGGCATCGCCTAGCAGGTTCTTCGCCGCGAGCATCTGCAGGTTGTCCCTGAGCCTGGAGGCAAGGCGCACGTCCACGCCGGTCAGGGCGTCTTCTGTTCCCTCCTCCACTGCGGCCAGGTACATGATGCCCGCCACGTAGATGCGCTCTATGTAGACGCCGAAGAGATGTCCTCCCAGAAAGCGGAGACTGCGCTCGCTGGCGCCGCTCTCCTCAAGGAGGCTGCGCAGGTTTCTGGTGGAGATCTCGGCCAGGCGCCGGCGGCCGCTCTCCGTGGCCATGGCCCCCTGCAGGTCGCCGATGGCGGCCGCCGAGAGCCGGCCCTTCGGACCGCCGGGGACAACGCCGTCCAGCACCCTGAACAGGGCCCTCTGCTCGCGCATCACGTCGTCCGTGGTGCCGAAGAAGAAGGCCTGGGTGCGGTCGGCGCTCATCATTCCGCTGACCACGGCGCGCCAGTCCCAGTCCTCGCCGCCGTTCGGCGTCACGAAGTGCGAGACTGTCAGGGTCGGCTGGTAGATGAAGCCGGCGTCCTTGAAGCGCTGTATCTGGGCCAGACCTCTGGCAATGTCGTCCATGTCGGCGACCATGGCCGTGAACAGGCCCGGATCGGGCTTTCCCGTTGCCTGAGCTGCCTGTGCTGCCGGCGGCTGGGCCGCCAGCAGCACGCAGACAAGCAGTCCCGAGGCGAGTGCGGACAGGCGCATGGCCTTACTCGGCCTCGCCATCGTCGCTGTTCAGCACTTCGGTGAAGCGGGTCTTCAGCGCCGTCAGCTTCGTCAGGTTGTCGCGCAGCTCGGCCTCGCGCTCGCGCTCGCGCTGCACGATTTCGGGCTTGGCACGGGATACGAAGCTTTCGTTGGCCAGCTTCTTGGCGACGACCTCAAGCGCGGATTCGGTCTTGCTCATCTCCTTGGCCAGACGGGCGACTTCGCCCTGCAGATCCACATTGCCCTTCAGGGGCACGATGATCTGGCAGCCCTGCACGACGGAGGTCGCGGAGGCCTTGGGCGCCTTCACGTCCAGCCCCAGCTCCATGTCCTCCAGACGGGCGAGATTGGCGACCATGACCCTGTTCTCGGTCAGCAGGGCGCCCTGCTCCTCGGTGGCCGGGTGAACCTTGAGGCTCACCCTGTGGCCGGGAGCGATGCCGAGCTCGGCCTTGATGGTGCGCACGGCCACGATGACGCCCTGCAGGAACTCCATCCTGGCGGCCTCTTCGGGCCTGATGCAGCCCTCGCGGGTCTCGGGATAGGGCATGACGGCCAGATCCTCGCCGGCGTGGCCGGGCAGGCCCTGCCAGATTTCGGCCGTGACAAAGGGCATGACCGGGTGCAGGAGGACAAGGATTTCCTTCAGCACGGTGTAGAGCACGTACTGGGACTCGGCCTTGCGCTCCGGATCCTGCATGTCGGCCTTGACCAGCTCCAGATACCAGTCGCAGAACTCGCTCCAGAGGAACTTGTAGCCGCCCTGGGCCACATCGTTGAAGCGGTATTCGTCAAAGGCCTTGTCCATGTCGGCCTTGAGCAGCTCGAGGCGGTGCAGGATCCAGCGGTTGTTCAGTCCTCTGACCGCGGTCAGATCCACGGGCGCGGGAGGCGTGTCGTCCAGATTCATGAGGGTGAAGCGGGCTGCGTTCCAGATCTTGTTCACAAAGTGGCGGTAGCCCTCGATGCGCTCCTCGGACAGCTTGATGTCGCGGCCCATGGCGGCGAAGGCCATGAGGGTGAAGCGCAGGGAGTCGCAGCCGTAGGATTCGATCATCTTCACCGGGTCAATGACGTTGCCCGTGGACTTGGACATCTTGCGGCCCGTGGCGTCGCGCACCAGTGCGTGCAGGTAGACGTCCTTGAAGGGGACCTTGTCCATGAAATGCTCGCCCATGATCATCATGCGGGCGACCCAGAAGAAGAGAATGTCGAAACCGGTGACCAGAACCGAAGTCGGATACCACTTCTCCAGATCGTCGGTCCTGTCGGGCCAGCCGAGCGTGGAGAAGGGCCACAGCGCCGAGGAGAACCAGGTGTCCAGCACGTCCTCGTCCTGATGCAGATGCGCGGAGCCGCACTCGGGGCAGACCGAGGGATCGGACTCGGCCACGATGGTGTGGCCGTTTTCGCACTGCCAGGCGGGAATGCGGTGCCCCCACCAGATCTGGCGGCTGATGCACCAGTCGCGCATGTTGTCCAGCCAGTGGTAGTAGGTCTTGAGCCAGGTCTCGGGCAGAAGCCTGGTGCGCTCGGGCATGGCGCTCTTGGCGCGGGCGGCCAGCTTGGACGTGGCCACGAACCACTGTTCGGACACATGGGGCTCCACCACGGTGTGGCAGCGGTAGCAGTGGCCCACGGAGTGACCGAGCGGCTCCACGGAGAGCAGATCGCCCATGGCGTCGATGTCGGCCACAATGGCCTCGCGGCAGGCCTTCTTGGTGAGACCGGCGTACTTGCCGGCCTCCTCCTTCATGATGCCGTCCTCGTCGATGACCTGGATGAACTCGAGGTCATGGGTCTTGCCCAGGGCCCAGTCGTTGTGGTCGTGGCAGGGCGTGACCTTGAGGGCGCCGGTGCCGAATTCCATGTCCACATACTTGTCGGCGATGATGGGAATGCGGCGGCCGAGAACCGGGACAATGGCGGTGCGGCCCACGAGGTGCGCGTAGCGCTCGTCCTCGGGATGCACGCAGATGGCCGTGTCGCCGGGGATGGTTTCGGGCCTGGTGGTGGCGATGACGATGCCCTCGTCGCTGCCCTCCACGCGGTAGCGGATCTTCCACAGGCTGCCCTGCTCGTCGGTGTGCTCGACCTCGTCGTCGGCCAGGGCGGTGTGGCAGCGGGAGCACCAGTTGATGATGTACTTGCCGCGGTAGATCAGACCTTCGTTGTAGAGCTGCACGAAGACCTTGCGCACGGCTCTGGAGAGGCCTTCGTCAAGGGTGAAGCGCAGGCGGGTCCAGTCGACGGAGCAGCCGAGCGAGTCAATCTGGTTGAGAATGCGGTGGCCGTACTCCTCGCGCCACTGCCAGACGCGCTCGATGAACTTCTCGCGGCCGAGGTCCTGACGGCGCTTGCCCTCCTTGGCGAGCATCTTTTCCACCACGTTCTGCGTGGCGATGCCGGCATGGTCGGTTCCGGGCACCCACAGAACGTTGCGGCCCTTCTGGCGGTAGTGGCGGCAGAGGGAGTCGATGAGGGTCAGGTTGAGAGCATGCCCGATATGCAGCGCGCCGGTGACGTTCGGCGGGGGAATGACTATGCAGTAGGGATCGCCGGGATCCCTGGGATCCGGCGTGAAGGTCTTTTCATCCCGCCAGCGCGAACGCCATTTCGCTTCGACGTCGCGGGGCTCGTAGCCCTTGGGAAGTGTATCGGACATCTTGCATTCTCCATCAAAGTCGGGGATAGTGCGCCCATGATTACCAACATGCCGCCTATCGCCATGCTGTGGGATTCATCCCACATCTGGGGGTTCATGTCTTTGCGTGCTCTGCAGAGCCTCGGCTTTCCCGTACGGCTCCTGAAAGGCAGAGACATAGCCCAAGGGGCTCTTTTTCGCAAGACAGAGGGAACGGAGCCCTGCCGACTTCTGGTTGTTCCGGGCGGTTCCGCGGGTCTCAAGCGCGAGGCGCTGGGAGATGCCGGGGTTGCGGCCGTGCGCGAGTTCATCCGGAAGGGCGGGCGGTATCTCGGATTCTGCGGAGGCGCGGGCCTCGCGCTCTCGCATTCGCGCGGCCTCGGGCTGTGTCCGTGGATCCGCGCCGACTACCCGCAGCGCATCCTGCACCTCGTGTCCGGCTACACGCTGGCCGAGCCGTGCCCGGGAGACATGACTCCGGACTGGCAGGGGCGCAGGCCCTCGCTGCCTGTCTGGTGGCCCGGACGGTTCAGCAACAGCGGCGGCGATGTGGACGTGCTGGCCCGCTATCACAGCCCGGACAGAAATTTCTGGATCGCCGACATCGCCCTGGAAACGGTGCCCGTGCATGTTTTCGGAGAGTGGAACAAGCTCTACGGCGTCAATCTGACCGGCGACTTTCTGGCCGGCACCGAACTCATGGTGCGCGGCGAGCACGGCGAAGGCACCTATGTGCTGAGCTACTCGCATCTGGAGACGCCCGACAGTCCGGACGCGAACGCCTGGCTGGCCCACATTCTCGAAAGACTCACCGGCGCCAGGGTGGAACGCAGCCTTGTCCCGGCCTGGGACATGACGGCGCCCCTCGCCGCTCTGCGGGACGGTCTGCCCGCCTCGCTGCGCACGCTGGCCGAAGGCACGCGCGAGCTTATCGGGCTCGGCACGGAGCACAGGCTCTTCTTCCCGAGAACCTCCTGGCTCATGGGATGGAAGCCCGGCGTGCCGGGGAGCCTGTGCAACAATCTCATGGCCTGCGTCAGCATGGCCTGCTCGCTGGAGCCGAATGAAGCGGCGCTTTCGTGGTGGAGCGGGAAAGAGGCGGAGCTGCGCGAGCTTTCCGGTGGATTTTTCGTGGGCGCGGAAGGCTATCTGCTGGCCGCAAGGCTCGCGGACACCCTGCTCGGCATCATGCCCGCGGCGGTGGACAGAAAGAGCCTGGCCCACGAGCGGGACCG
This sequence comes from Desulfovibrionaceae bacterium, assembly GCA_030539415.1. GTDB lineage: Bacteria > Desulfobacterota > Desulfovibrionia > Desulfovibrionales > Desulfovibrionaceae > Desulfovibrio. The sequence goes on along the minus strand of JAUNSE010000025.1, from coordinate 8,168 downwards.
TCTGTTCGGCCATCCCATGCTGGGCAGGGGGCTGCTGGGCGACCTTATCAAGATTATCGAGGAATACATCTATCTCTGTCTCGCGCCGCGCAATGCCTGACGCTGAGGGGGAAATGTTCGCAATGAAAGACGGCGAAGGCCTCCGGCACAGGTGCCGGAGGCCTTCGCGCATTGGAAAAAGGCGCCGCGGCGGACTGCGCGAAGCAGACCGCCGGATTGAACCGGAGCGCTTCGCAGCGGACTAGAGCTTGCGGACCTCGGCGTACCAGGCGGCGGACTGCTCGAGCAGCCTGGCGTTGCGGGCGGCCAGCTCCTGAGGATCCCTGACAAAGCCGTCCATGAGCTGGGCCGAGTCAAAGAGCCCCTCGATCATGCCGGTCAGGATGGCGTCGCTGCCGTCGGCCTTGTAGATGCGCAGCAGGGCGCGCAGCAGGGGATGCTCGCGGTTGACCTCCAGAGTCTTGACCGGGATGGTGTCGTCCTTGCCCATGGAGCGCATGAACTTGTCCATGGCCGAGGTGATGCCGTCGTCCATGGAGAGGACGGCCGCGCTGTCGGCCAGTCTGCTGGAGACCACAACGTCCTTGACCTTGCCGCCGAGCACTTCCTTCATTCTGGCGACAAGACCGTCAAAGGTCTTCTCGTCCTCTTCGGACAGGGGAGCCGCCTTGGGGGTGCTGTCCTCCTTGTCGGCAAAGGCTTCGAGATCCTTGTCCTCGGCCTTCTCGATGGACTTGAAGGTCCATTCCTTGTAGGGCCCCTGCTCGCCGAGCATGAACTCGTCCAGGGCCTCGTAGAAGAAGAGCACCTCGATGCCCTTCCTGCGGAAGCGGTCCATGTAGGGATTGACCTTGGCGGCCTCGCGGTTGGGGGCGGTGACGAACCAGATGGTCTTCTGGCCCTCAAGGCCGCGCTTCATGTAGTCCTCGAGGCTTGTGACGGCCTTCTCGTCCTCCATGGCGGAGGAGTTGAAGCGCAGCAGCGAAATCAGACGCTCGCGGTTGAGATAGTCCTGCTGCAGACCGAACTTGATGAAGGTGCCGTGATTGTCCCAGAAGCGGGTGTACTTCTCGGGGTCGTCAGCGGCCATCTTTTCCAGATGGCTCAGGGTCTGCTTCACGATGGTCTGGCTGATTTTGCGCAGAACGCGGTTTTCCTGCAGCGTTTCGCGGGAAATGTTGAGCGGCAGGTCATCGGTGTCCACAATGCCCTTGAGGAAGCCCAGATGCACGGGAATGAGGTCCTTGTTCTTGTGCTGGATGAGCACGCGGTTGCTGTACAGATCAAGGCCCCAGTACTCCTCCTCGCGCAGGCGCAGATCCTGCTTCTCGTCGGGAATGAAGAGCAGGGCCTGGAACTGCACGGGCAGGTCCACGTTGATGTGCAGCCAGTCCATGGGTTCCTTCTGATCGTAGGTGAAGGACTTGTAGAACTCCTTGTACTGCTCGGGAGTGACCTGGCTTTTGGGTTCGCGCCACAGGGCCGGCTGGGTGTTGACCTTCTCGCCGTCGACATAGACGGGGAAGGGCACGAAGCCGGAATGCTTGCGGATGACGCCTTCGATGCGGTACTTCTCGGCGTACTCCTCCGCGTCGTCCTTGAGGTGGATGACGATCTTCGTGCCGCGGACGGGCTCGGACTCGGCGGTGGAGGAGACTGTGTAGGTGCCCAGGCCGTCGCTCTCCCAGACAAAGACGCCGCCGTCGCCGAAGGCGGGCCTGGAGTAGACCTCGACCCTGCTGGCAATCATGAAGACGGAGTAGAAGCCGACGCCGAAATGGCCGATGATCTGGCTGGCATCGGCGGCTTTTTTGCCGCCGTCCTCGCCTTCGCTGCCGGCCGACTGCTCGGCCAGCTGGGCGAGAAACTGCTCGGACCCGGAACGGGCGATAATGCCCAGGTTGTCGCCGAGCTCCTGTTCGGTCATGCCGATGCCCGTGTCCGAAATGGTCAGCTGCCTGGCGTCCTTGTCGAGCGTGATGCGGATTTCAAGGGGAAGATCGGATTCGATGGGCGTTTCGCCGCTGTTCTGGCGGAAGCGCAGCTTGTCCAGAGCGTCCGACGCGTTGCTGATGAGCTCGCGCAGGAAGATTTCCTTGTTGGTATACAGGGAGTTTGTCAGAATCTGCAGGACTTTGCGCACTTCAGCGCGGAATTCGCATGTTTTTTTGCCTTCTTCACTCATTATGAAAAACCTCCGGGGGCGGTCTGCCGCCTCGTGTCGATTGCTGTCTTGTCATCTCCGGGCCCGGGCGGAAACGGCGGGCCGGTTGCGTCCGGCCGCCGGCTTCCGGGGTCATGGATGTGCAAAGGGCCCGCTCTTGTGGAGCAGGCCCTGTTCTGCCAGGCCTTGCCTTGCTGAAGGAGAAGCTAATCACCTTTGAGCAAAGGGCAAGACTGGCGCAAGAAAAAGATGCGTCACGGCGCGGGAGGAGAGGCGGGATCTGCTCCGGCCTGAGGTCCGGCCGCATCCCCCGGGTCCGGAAGATTTGCCTCGGGCACCAGGGAGCCGGGATTGTACTCCGTGTCGGCGATCCATTCGGCGAGTTGCGCCGGCGCGGCCAGGGCGTATTCGCCCGGTGCCTTTTCCACGGCCAGGTTCGGGCCGCCCTCCAGCGCGTAGACGCTCCAGTCGCCGCGGGGCAGATGCCCCATGCTGACCATGCCCACAAGATGGGCGTGCGCGTCGGCGGCGGAGCAGAAGACGGGAAATTCCCGTATTTCCGGATTCAGGATGACAGATGAGCCGGCGGCCACATCCACCACAAGAAAGCCCGGAGCGTAGGTGTACAGCCGGGTGCACGACATGGGCGGGCGCGCGGGGGAGGGCGTTTCGGCGGCGTCGTCCGAGAGCGCGCAGCCGGCCAGTCCGCACAGGGCGGAAACGAGTAGGACGCGGAGAGCGGAGGCCGCGGGCCGGCCCGTTCTTCCTGCCGTCCCGACCCGGGGCCGCTTGCGTGCCATGCTAGAAGTCTCCGAACTGGTGGTCGCCGCCGCGGCCGCCTGACCTGCCGTCCTGCCTGGGGGCGAAGCCGTCGCCGAACTGTCCGGCCTCATGACCGCGCGGCGCGGCGGGGCGGCTGTAGTCGGGTGCCTGGCTGAAGGCCTGAGGGGCGGCCTGGCCGGCCATGCTCTGCAGACGGGCGATGCGGTCGTCCATGGGCGGATGCGTGCTGAAGAGGTTTGCCATGCCGCCTCCGAAGAGCGGGGCCACGATGAACATTTCCGCGGTGGTGGGATTGCCGCGGCGCATGGGCACCTGGCCTGCGGCCATCTGGAGCTTGTTCAGAGCGGAAGCGAGGGCCAGCGGATCCTGGCAGTAGCTGGCGCCGCCGGCATCGGCCTGGTATTCTCTGGTGCGGGAGATGGCCATCTGGATGAGGGTGGCCGCAATGGGGGCGAGAATGGCCATGAGCAGGCCGGCCACGGGATTGGTGCGCTCGCCGTCCTCGTTCTGCGCGCCGCCGAAGAAGGAGGCGAACTGCAGAATGTTGGCCAGCATGACAATGGTGCTGCCCATGACGGCGGCGACAGTCTGGATGAGAATGTCCCTGTGGGCGACATGCGCTATTTCATGGGCCAGCACGCCGCGCAGCTCCCGCGGCGTCAGCACCTGCAGGATGCCCTCGGTGGCGGCAACCACCGCGTGCTCGGGGTCGCGGCCCGTGGCGAAGGCATTGGGCGCCTGCTCGGGCACGATACAGACTCTGGGCTTGGGAATGCCGGCGTTGCGCGCAAGTTCCTCGACCATCTGATGGAGCATGGGCGCCTCTTCCGGCGTCACCTCGCGGGCGTTGTACATTTTCAGGACCACTGAATCCGAGAACCAGTAGCTGCCGACATTCATGGCAAGGGCAAGGCCGAAGGCGATGACGACGCCGGCGCGTCCTCCCACAAGGCCGCCTATGACAATGATGATGCCGGAGAGAAGGGCAAGAAGAAAGAGAGTCTTGAGTTGGCTGGTCATATTTCCTCACGGGAAAGAAGGATGGGCCTGGCGGCCCGGACTGGAATGGCCGAATGCGTCCGGCAGCGTCGGCCGGAAGCGCGGGGCCGGGTCTGTTCGCGGAATGGCGGGAGTGTTTTTTTGCCGGGCCCTGAAGGAAAGATAGGCACGGAGCCGTTTTTCGGCAATGCCTTCGGACAAGAAAAAGCCGCGCCCCATGGGAGCGCGGCGAAAAAGGAACTCAGCGGGCGACGTTGTTGCGCCACCAGAGCTGGAAGACCATGAGCGTCCACAGAGGGACGCGCAGGTCACTGCGGCCGGAGATGTGATCGTCCATGAGACGGCGGATTTCGCCGGCATTGAAGAAGCCCTGCCGCTCGATGGCCTCGCGGCCCAGCAGGTCCTCCATGAGCGGGCGCAGGCGGCCGCGCAGCCACTGGGACACGGGAATCTGGAAGCCGCGCTTGTTGCGGTGCAGGATCTGTTCGGGCAGAAGGCCGGCAAAGGCCTTCTTGAGCAGATACTTGCGCTTGAGGCCGTTGAGCTTGCACTTCATGGGCAGTCTGGCCGTGAATTCGGCCACGCTGCGATCCAGGAAGGGCGCGCGCACTTCCAGCGAATTGAGCATGGAGCAGCGATCGACCTTGACCAGGATGTCGTCGAGCAGGAAGCCCTGCACGTAGGTGTTGCAGGCCCTGTGCAGGTCCACGGCCTCGGGCCACTGGAAGTAGGCCGCGCGGGTGGGGGCGTAGAGGGTCTCCCTGTCCAGGAAGGACTTGTCCCCGAGATTGAGGATGCGCTCCTGCATCTCCGGCGGACAGGCCGTGAGCATGGACTGGATGCGCAGCCAGCTCGGCTGCGCGGCGGCCCGCAGGAAGTTCCCGGTGGCCAGGCGCAGGTTGATGTAGCCGGACGAAGCCGGCAGATGGTGGCAGATGGGCTCGATGATGCCGCGTCTTAGAAAGGATGGGGCCCTGTTGTAGCGCTCGGCGATGTCGAAGCCGATGTAGTGCTCGTAGCCGCACCACAGCTCGTCCGAGCCGTCGCCGCCCAGGGCCACGGTTACATGCTCTCTGGTCATCTTGGCCAGCAGCCACTGCGGCGCCACCGATGCATCGGCCATGGGCACGTCCATGCTGCTGACAATCTGCGGCAGCATGTCCGCGCACTCGTCGGCGTTGAGCACCCGCTCCTCGTGATGGGTGGAAAAAGCTTCGGCCACGATGTGGGCGTAGCGGCTCTCGTCGTAGCTGGCCTCGTGGAAGCCGATGGAGAAGGACTGGACCGGCGTGTCGGAAATTTCGGCCATGAGACCGGTGACAATGCTCGAGTCTATGCCGCCGGAGAGAAAGACGCCCAGGGGCACGTCGCTGATCATTCTGCGCCGCACGGCCGTGCGCATGAGCCGGTTCAGCTCCTCGCAGGCCTCGGTCTCGTCGACGGGTGCCGTGCCGCAGAGGGGAAGCTCCCAGTACTTGAAGATGCGCAGGCTGCCGTTTTCAAGCACGAAGCCGTGGGCCGGGGGCAGCTGGGCCGCCTCGCGGAACATGGTGTCCGGGCAGGGCACGTACTGGTAGGCCAGGTAGCGCATGAGCGCGTGCTCGTCCAGCGTGAACTGCAGGCCTGGCACATGGCGCAGGCAGGAAAGTTCGGAGGCGAAATGAAAGCGGCCGTTCTGAACGGTGTAGAAGAAGGGCTTCTTGCCGAAGCGGTCCCGGGCGCCGAAGAGCCGTCTGTTCGCCGTGTCCCAGAGAGCGAAGGTGAACATGCCGTCCAGACGCTCCAGACAGTCCGTTCCCCAGCGCCGGTAGGCGGCCAGAATGACTTCCGTGTCGGAACTGGTCTGAAAGCGCAGGCCCTGCTCCTCGAGCTCGCGGCGCAGTTCCAGAAAGTTGTAGATTTCGCCGTTGAAGACGATGCACAGCGTGCCCGTGCTGTCCCACATGGGCTGGGCGCCGCCGGAGAGGTCGATGATGGAAAGGCGCCTGTGGCCGAGACAGACGCTGTCTCTCAGCAGCACGCCGTCGCCGTTCGGTCCGCGGTAGGCCATGCTGTCGGTCATCAGCCGGACAGAGTGCTCCACTGCGGGCTCGAGGACGGCCGCGGGGTCAAGATTGGCTATGCCTGCTATTCCGCACATTGGTTGTTCCCCCTGCATGCGTGCTCCCGGATGAAGAGATCTGCCAGTAGGGAGCCGTTGTGTTCCGGAGAGAAAAGCTCGCGGGCCAGAGCCGCCGCATTGGCGCCGTACCGCCTGGCCGTCTCGGGGGACGAGACAAGAGTCATGATGGCATCGGCGAGCGCTTCGGCGTCGCGCTGGGGGACCAGGAGGCCCGTTTCCTGGCTGCGGACAATTTCGGGTATGGCGTTCACATCGCTGGCCACGACCGGCAGGCCGAAGCTCATGGCTTCGATGAGGGTGTTGGGAATGCCGTCGCACTGCCCGTCCGGCGCCACGACGCAGGGAGCCACAAAGATGTCGTGGGCCCGCAGGATGTCCGGGAAGGCGTCGTGGGAGACCAGGCCGGGGAAGGAGACATGCTCCTCCAGGCCGAGTTCCCTGCACAGGTCGTGGATGGATCCGCCCATGCCGCCCAGTCCCATCATCTTGCCGCCGCCGCCGACCAGGGTCAGGTGGAAGGGCACGCTGCGGTCGCGCAGTATGGCGCAGGCGCGCATCAGGACGTCGAAGCCCTTGGTCACGTCAAAGCGGCCGGCTGCCAGCAGTCTGGCGGGACCGTTCAGGGCCACGGGGGAGAGGCTGTCCACATGCAGGGTCAGGCAGTTGTAGATAACCTCGACCCTGGCGGACGGCGTCATGGCGAGAATGCGCTTCATGTCGGCCCTGTTGTTCGTGCGGACAAGGGCCGCGTCGCGCATCTTGTCGCCGAGGTCGGGGTCCGCCGGCGCCAGATTGTTGCCGCGAACGGTCGTCACATAGGGAATGCCGGCAAGCTGCATGATGGTCCTGGCCGCCGTGGTGGTGCCTCTGGGCCAGGGCGCGTAGGTGCAGTCGATTCCGCTCGCGGCGAGGATCGGAGCGAGGTGCACGCCGCACAGAAAGGCCCAGAGATTCTCGCCGAGCACCTCGAGGCTGGGCCATCCGCGGCAGACATTGTCCGCGAAAAGCCGGCAGAAGCGGCGCGGATGCGTCACAAGAAGCCTGACTGCCGAGCCGAGGATGCGGGGCAGGGCGCGCAGGCCCAGTCTTCTGGCGTCCTGCGCCGCATCGCGCATTTCCTGCGAGCACAGGCGGAGATTGAGGCCGTAGAGGGTGTGCACTTCGACGGGCAGGCGTGCCTTGAGCCCCTCCACATCCCTGAAGATGAAGGGCTGGGTGAAGAGAGGATACCACAAAAGAATGACGGCCACTCTGGGCAGCGGGGCGCTGCCGGATGCTGTGCGGCCAGGCTCGGTAGCTTCTTGCGTCATGATCTGCATTTTCCCCAGAATCTGTTGCTCCGGTCAATCATCTGCCTTCCGGAACAGCCCAGTCGGCGTCCGCGGACCGCATGACCGGGCTTGAGGCGGCCTCCATGCGGCGCAGTTCGTCCATGGTCGCGAATGTGACCGTGAAGTTTTTTTTCAGCCACGCGACATAGGCGCCGCACTTGGCCATGAAGGCGTCGATGGACGGCCTGTCGGGCATGCGGGGATTTCCCCCCGGCATCATCTCCGAGGAATGCCAGGTCAGGGAGATGACCGTGTTTCCCCTGGCGGCGGACAGGCTCGTGACGGCCTGCATGGCCCACAGCGGGTGGTAGACGGGCAGAAGGGCCAGAACGCCCCAGTTCTGGAGCGAGGAGATGAGCCTTCTGCTGCCTGACAGGCGCACGAGGCGCGAAAGCAGGGGGGAGAGGTGTGTGACCGTGAGAGGCACTTCGAAGACGGCGCCCTCGCCCGTCTCGACAAGATAGGGGGTGTTCTGCGGGGCGAGGAAATGGTCCGGAGCGAGATTTTCGGCACTGCCGGCGTGCAGCGGGCGCACCGAGGCGTCGGTCAGGATGCCGGCCCTGGCGAGCAGCGGCCAGTGCCGCGCGTGCAGGTCCCAGCGTCCCATGCGGAAGGAGACAGGCCGCGTTCCGGTGCGGCGCAGCCCCTCCTGCAGCACGCTTTCAAGCTTGGCCGAAAAGAGCTCGTCGCTCAGCAGCGCGGACGGCACCCTGCTCGCGGCGGGGGCGCCGTCCCCGGTCAGCGGCGGCGTGTTCCAGTGATGGAGATG
>JAUNSE010000444.1 GCA_030539415.1 Desulfovibrionaceae bacterium | reverse complement strand
GATCGTGGTCACGGCCTTCAACAAGACCTATCCGCTCATCCGTCTGGCCACGGGCGACCTGTCGTACATCGACCGCAGCCCCTGCGCCTGCGGCCGTACCAGCCCGAGGCTCGGCAATATCGTGGGCCGCGTGGACACCACCGCCCGCATCATGGGCATGTTCGTCTACCCGCATCAGGTCGAGCAGGTCATGAGCCGCTTCGAAGAAATCAAGCGCTGGCAGATTGTGGTCACCAATCCTGACGGCATTGATGAAATGACGCTGAACATCGAGTCCAGCGAATTCAACCGCCAGGACGAGCTGCTCCATCAGTTCCGCGAAAAGATCAAACTGCGTCCGCAGCTCAAGCTGCTGACGCCCGGCACCCTGCCTCCGCAGGTCCGCCCCATCGACGACAAGCGCCGCTGGGATTAACTCTCCATCGAACAGCATATTCAGGACCTCGTCCCCCGGGACGAGGTCCTTTGACAAGGTGTGCCATGTCCAAATTCACCAATCTCATCGATTTTCTTGCCGATTATCACGATCAGGTCATGGGCTGCGAAAAAAAGGCCCTTGCCGCGCTGGATGGCGGCGATGCCGACGCGTACCGGGCGCTCATGAAGGAAAAGGCGGAAAAGATGGCCCGCATTGCCGAAGAGGCCGCCCCATATCTGGAACAGGAGCCCGAATACATTCGCAGCGAAGCCGGACACAGCCTGAAGGCCTTCGCTGCTTCGGCAAAAATGGGGCTCAGGCTCCAGTCGCCCTTCTACTGGTCCGCCCTGCTGTGGGACGAGGACGCCAAACCGGGCGACCCGGACACTCTGCAGGTCTTCATCAGCGAACTTTCGAGTGAAATATCCGGCAAGGAGTAGGCAATGAAAGGCTTTATTCCGGTCATCCCTGTACTGCTCTGCCTCTCTCTGACCCCGGCCCTTGCCATGCCCGGCATGCAGGCCGGAGGACCCGCAGACGATCAGGCTCTCATGAACGCGGCTGTCAAATCCTTTCAGAAGGCGGACACCAGCAAGGATGACGAACTGAGCAAGGAAGAATTTCTCAAGGCGTATCCTTCCATGAAGGAAGAGGCCTTCACGGCCATCGACACGGACAGAAACGGTTCCATCAGCCGACAGGAGTGGCAGACCTTTGCCATCGGCCACTCCATGGGCCGCAGCGGGCAAGGCAGCGGCATGCCCGGCGGCATGGGCGGCATGAGCATGCCGCCATCCCACAGCACAGGCGGGAGCGGTCTGCCCATGGTCACTCCCCCTTCCGCGAACACCCCTGTACAGGGCCAGAGCGGCCTTCCAGGAATCATGCCGCCCGAGGGGAAGTAGGGCATGTCCTCCGCTCTTGAAGAGCGCGTCACCCGCCTCGAGGAGGACAACTACTTCCTCCGCAGAAGACTGGAGGAGCTCAATTCCGCCATGGTCTTCCAGCAGAAGCAGATAGATGCGCTGGAGTCTTGTCTGGCACGGGTCAGCCAGCTGGTCCGCCAGCTGAGGGACGCCCAGTCCTCGCAGGCTTCAGCCGATCTGCCGGCCAACGATCCACCGCCTCATTACAATTCCTGGTAAGCACAAGACAGAGACTCCCCGGGCAGCGATGCTGCCCGGGGAGTCTCTGTCTGCGTCCGGCAGATGTTATTTCTGCCTTTCCTCTGCCATCCATTTGCTGAGACGGCGCCTGTACATGCGCTCGAATCCCTGCCAGTAGGAGGCTGTGAAGCCGGTGGCCTCCTTGAGCCTGAAGGCCAGCTCCTTGCTCAGGGCCAGCTCCCCCTCAAAGAAACTCAGCAGTTCCTCCGTGGTGAGCCCCAGTCTGCGGGCTGCCTGAGCATGCCCCACATAGGTCTTCTCCATGATTTCCCGCACCATCTGACCCGGAGCAATGATGCTCTCCGGCCTTTCTCTGACGCTTCTTGTCCGGCTGTCCGGCTTGTCCTGTGTATGCATGTGTCCTCCCGGTCATCTGGGCCCGGCGAAGGCGAAATGTTTTTTACATCCGGCGTGTACCCGCGGCAGCCCGCGGCGCGCCCTTGCGGGCTCCGCGGACTCTCCAGTCCGTCAGGCCCGATGAGAGATACATAGGTTCTAAACGCGCAATGACAAGAGCGGAATCATAATTCATGACTGGCCGGTGCGCCTCCGTCCCTGCCGAAAAAATGGAAGGCGGCCTGTCCGCAAGGACAGACCGCCTTCGCTATTCTATCGGAAACGGAGCCTAGAAGCCGAACTCGTCGTTGCCGGCACTGGGCCCGAACCCAAACTCGTCACCGGAAGGAGCAGCGGCGCTTTCCTCTTCGGCGGGAGCCTCTTCAGCGATTTCATCGGCGGCAGCACCGGCGGCGGCACCGGCACCGGCAGCGC
>JAUNSE010000443.1 GCA_030539415.1 Desulfovibrionaceae bacterium | reverse complement strand
GGCCGCTGCTTTATGGTGGACGGCGGGGGCGGCGTCACCCTGCTGCATCAGCTCAAGCATGCCGGCTATTCCTGGACCAGGATGCGCGACATCTTCGTGACGCACAAGCACATCGACCATGTGCTCGGCATCGTCTGGATGCTGCGCCTCTTCTGCTCGGCCATGAAGTCCGGCAGACTGGACGGCGAGGTGCGCGTGCACGCCCACGACGAGCTCGTGCCGCTGCTGCGCCTGCTGGGAGAGCAGCTGCTGATGCCCGACGAGGCCGCCATGCTTGGAAAGAGCGTGCGTCTTGTCAGCGTGAGCGACGGCGAGACGCGCGAAATCATCGGCAGACGGGTGACCTTCTTCGACATCGGCTCCACCAAGACGCGGCAGTTCGGCTTCGCCATGGACTACGCTCCGGACAAGCGCCTGGTCTGCCTGGGAGACGAGCCCTTCCATCCGGTCGAGGAGAAGTACGTGCGCGGCTGCGACTGGCTGCTGCACGAGGCCTTCTGCCTGCGCTCGGAAGCGGACATCTTCCACCCCTACGAAAAGCATCACTCGACCGTGGCAGACGCCTGCGAGCTGGCCGAGCGCATGGGCGTGAAAAACCTTCTCCTCTACCACACCGAGGACACGCACGGCGACCGGCGCCGGGACCTCTATCTGGCCGAGGGCCAGCCCCTCTATTCCGGCCGGCTCTTCGTGCCGGAAGAGCTGGAAAGCCTGAACATCGACTGAAACAGCGGCCGGCGCCCCTCCCCCCCCATGCGGCACCGGCACGCCTGTCCGGGAAGGGACCGCGAACAGGCCGCGGATCCGACCATTCCCCGACAAGGAAGGAACGACATGGAAAACGCAGCAGTGCCCCAGGGCACGGACGAGAAGACGGGGGCCCGGGCCGGAGAGCGCCTGCGCGCCGTCCCCGAGGAGACGCTGGCAGCGCTCGAGCGCACCTACTCGCGCGGCGGCGCCCTGGACGAGGAAGGATGGATCGGCAGCATCTGCGAGGCTTTTGCCGGCATACTGCGCGCCGAGCCGCGCATGTACCGCTCCTTCGGGCCCTGGTGGTGGGGCTTCAAGCGCGTTCTGGCCGAACACGGCTGCCCGGACTTCGGCAGCTTCACCGACCGCGGCTGGGAAGCCCTGGCCGATCTCGGCAGCCGCGCCCGCAATGTCTGCGCGGCCTGCGCCTGCGGCCAGGAGCGCCTCAACATCAGCCTCTCCCTGGTGGCCGAGCACACGGTCACGCTCATCGCGGCTGACGGCTCCGAGCGGACCGTGCCGTACGTGCTGAAGGACCCCGACATGGAGGCCCTGGCCGACCGCACGGACGGCCGGATGGCGGGCATGCTGTCGGGAACGGCCCCGGCGCGCGATCCTGAGCCGGGCGCGCGGCGCACCCTTGCCGAACGGCTTGCGGCAGGCGAATTTGCCGGCGAGAGCCCGGAGCGCTTCGCAGACCTGCTCGAACGGGCCCTGACCGAGGCGGAACTCGAGGCCGGCGACGACGGCGGGACGGACGACGCGGCCCTCGCGCGCACCGCCTGCGCCCTGCTCGGAGCGGCGGCGGCCTATCTCAGACTGCTGCCCGAAGACTCCGGCGCGCAAGGCGGCGGAGAGGACGGCCTCACGCTCACGGTGCCGGCGGACAGCGCCCTGCGCCGGGCCCTGCTCGCGACACTCGCGAAGGGCAGCGAGACGGGCCGGGATCTTTCCATCACCCTGCGCCTGACAGGGCACCCCGCCGGCAGACGCTGACCGATCAGCACGGACGCATGCGAGGGATCAGAACCACTGTCCCTTGCGAGCTGTACATCCTGCTGACAGTACTGGATAAATTTTGCGATGCCCCCGCCGTCAGCCGACCTGTCCGGGGGCATTTAGCGCAGACACTGAAAGAGCCCGCGCCGAACAGTATTTCTCCCTGTTCGGGGACGAGCTTCCGCACGAACGGCTCATGACGGTCAGGAGCGGAGAGCAGGGCAAGCTCTGTTCCTGCTCTTTCTCTGTCTTGTGCCGGGACACCTTCGCGAGAGGAAGCCGGCTCCTGCCTGGACGAAGAGCGCATCAGCCTGGACAATGCCCTGATGCGGCTGAAGGATGCCGAATATGTACGGGAGAACGGAGTCCGGAAGCCGCGCGGGCGGTCTTCCGACTGCGTAGGGAAGCTGCTCGGGGCGCTGCACCTGTCCGCCGCCCGGGCATGGCAGGGAACTGACGCACCGGCAAAAGCCGCCCGGCACTGCCTCGGCCGTCCGCAGGGACTGCCCGAAACCGTCCCGCGCCCGGCACGGGGCTCTTCCGCCGCGCTTTCTTGCCGGGAATGCGGCAAAGCGCACAAGTGAAACAGATCTTTATTTTCCAAGCATTCTGCTAGTT
>JAUNSE010000024.1 GCA_030539415.1 Desulfovibrionaceae bacterium | reverse complement strand
TTCCTCTTCTTTTAGTGAAGACAATATGAATGATTGTCCCTGCATATTCGTAATGACAGCGAAATGCCGGGAGTGGAATACAGGAAAAGATTGCATTTGAAATGCAAGGAGCATGTCATGGACGATCTGGATATGGCGACCGAACTTGAAGCCCGGGACAGGGAAGAGGCCCTTACCCGCGCGCATCAGGGACTTCTGCAGTGCGGCCCCGAGATAATCAACGGCGTGCCCTGCTGCCGCGAATGCGGCGAACCCATTCCCAAGAAACGCCTCGAGGCCCTGCCCGGCGTGGCCCTGTGCATCACCTGTCAGGAAGAGCGCGAGGCCCGCCGCCGATGAGGCCGGCCGGCAGAAAATAGCGAAGGCGGGATGCGTCCGTTGAACCGGACACATCCCGCCTGACTGTTTTGCGCGGAGAATGTCTAGCCTGGGAAGAAGATGTTCAGGAACTTGTAGGCAAGCGCGCCCACGATACCGGCGCAGGGGAGCGTGAGCACCCATGCCACGACCAGCTGTCCGGCCACGCCCCAGCGCACGGCATTCATGCGCTTGCTCGATCCCACGCCGAAGATGGAGGCCGAGATGGTGTGGGTGGTGCTGACCGGGGCGCCCATGAGGCTCGCGCCGGTGATGACGAGGCCTGTGGCCGTCTCGGCGGCGAAGCCGTGCACGGGTTCGAGCTTGAAGATGCGGTTGCCCATGGTCTTGACGATTTTCCAGCCGCCGATGGCCGTGCCCATGCACATGGCGGTGGCGCAGGCCAGCTTGACCCACAGGGGCACGTCGACAGTGTCTATCTCGCCGAAGAGCAGGAGGGCCAGAGTGATGACGCCCATGGTCTTCTGCGCGTCGTTCAGGCCGTGGCTCAGGGCCATGAAGCCGGCGGAGACCATCTGCATGCGTCTGAACCAGAAGTTGACCCTGTTTCTCCGTATGCGGGCGCAGATCCAGTAGATGGCCATCATGACGATGAAGCCCGCGCAGAAGCCGGCCAGCGGCGAGCCGATGAAGGGCAGAATGACCTTGTTCACGACGCCGGACAGATTGACGGCCTCAAAGCCCGCGTGCGCCCAGGCTGCGCCGAGCAGGCCGCCGATCAGAGCGTGCGAGGACGAGGAGGGAATGCCCAGATACCAGGTCAGGACATTCCAGGCTATCGCCCCCACCAGGGCGGCGAAAACCAGTATCTGGCAGCCGTCCACCATGGCCGGATGCACCAGGCCGCCGCCCAGAGTCTTGGCCACCTCGGTGCCCAGCAGCGCGCCGATGAGGTTCAGACTGGCCGCCATGGCCACGGCCGTGCGGGGCGTGGCCACCTTGGTGGAGACCACGGTGGCGATGGCATTGGCGCAGTCGTGGGCGCCGTTGGTGAAGTCGAAGACAAGCGCGGTCAGAACAATCAGAATGAGCAGCAGAGGTATCTCAAACATTTTTCATCACGGCCTCTTCGATCAGCTCAAACAGTTCGGTGACCTGGCGTATGACAAATTCGAGGGCGTCGTACACCTGGATCCATTTGAGGACCATGACGGCACCTCCGTCCTGTCCGCCGTTCTCCTCCATGACTTCGGCCAGGCCGACGGCCAGAAGGGAGTCGCATTCCTCCCGCAGGTTGCGGAAGGCTCTTGTCTTGTGGGCGTCATGCCGCCTGACCAGGCCCTGAAGAATTTCGGTGGTGAGCCCGAGCATGTCGGTCAGAATTTCCGCCACGCGCATGGCAGGGAAGGGGACGGTCGGGACGGAGTAGGCGGTGATGCGGATGGAAAGGCGCTGGAAGCGGTCGAAGCATTCCTCCTGCGCCTGGCTGATGCGCAGAATGTCCTCGCGATCGATGGGGGTGATGAAGGTGGCCGAAAGCGCCCGCAGCATGTTCCGGTAGAGAAGGTCCGCGTCGTTCTCGATCCTGGAAAGTTCGCTGTTGTTAGCGGGACGGTTGTCGGCCTCGCCGAACATCTTCAGGTTCTGATCGGCCATGTGGCGCAGAAGCTGATTCTGTTCGAGCAGCATTTCAAAGAAAGGGGCCGATTTGGGAAGCAGGGATGCAAGCATGGAGCGGCTCCGCAGATTCTTGTCAGAGGTTTGAGGGGGGAACTCCGTATGACGCACACTGCGGGTCTGTCACGAGACAGTATTGTCATGAAAAAGGCACAAAAATAAAACAGACACGCGAGAGTGCGCTATCTCTATCCTGTTTTCCTCTTCGGTGCAAACCACATTTCAAGACTGCGGGAAAAGACGGCAAAATTGCCGGGCCATGCCGGAGCGCAGACGATGATTCTGTCCAGGGCCTCGAGAGAGCCGTGGTGCAGGTAGAAGGTCCGGTCCGGGAGCGCGCGTCCTCCGTACTGCGTGTCGCCGGCCAGCGGCATGCCCATGGAGGCTGCGTGGACGCGGATCTGATGTCGGGCGCCCCTGTGCAGGATGACGCCGGCCAGCGTCAGGGGCGCTGTGCCGTCAAGGCCCTCCGGAAGACAGGAAAGGCAGGAAGCGGCGGTTGTCCGGAGAAGCGGCACGAAGCGCGTCCACCGGGCGGGATCGGCATCATCGTCCGCCAGCACCCGCATGCCGCGCCCGCCGTCCGAAGCCAGCCGCGAGCGTACAAGGCGCTCCTCGTCCAGGCTGCCCTGCACCAGGCAGACGTATCTCTTGACCACGGCTCCGTCTTTTTCGGCAAGGCGGAAGGCCTCCTCCGCCCGCGGCGTCAGCGCTGCGGCCACAATGCCGGAAGTCAGGCGGTCGAGACGCTGCAGAAGCCGAAAATGGATGCCGTCCCCGAGCAGGTCCGCAGCCTGCCGCTCCAGGGAACTGTTGTCCCGGCCCTGCAGCGAAACGGTGTGCAGACCGGACGGCTTGGCAAAAAAGGCCATCTCCCCGTCCGCGGACAGAAGCCTGCAGGACGGCGCTTTCTCTGCGCCGGCCTCTCCGTCCGTCTCAAGCAATGTCACGCGGTCGCCCGCAGCCACAAGCATGCCCGCCCGGCCTCTGCGGCCGTTGACCAGCACCCGCCCGTCCTCGACAAGCCGTTTCCGCGCGCGCAGCGGCAGCTCGCGCATCTGCTTCAGAACAGCATCAAGCCGGCTGCCGGCATGCTCGGGGCGGACGACAAGTTCGTCTGTGCCCGCCATCACGACTCCCTGTCCGCGTCCGTGAATTCTCTTGCCGGAAGCTGTGTGGGCAGAGACGGCATGAAGACGCCGTCCGATGCTGCGCGTCCGGCCGGTTCGGCCGCCGGTCCCGCCAGTTCGAGCAGCATGTCGGCGGTGGCGTCGGCATCGTGGCTCGCCCCGTCAGAACGGATGATCGGAGCGTCGAGCACGCGCACGCCCATGGCCCTGGCCGTCCTTTCCAGAGCGGCCATGTCTCCCTGATAGCGACCGCTGCTCCTGTCCACCAGCACGCAGGAGACGAGGCTGTCCGGCGCGGCCGTCGGGCAGTCCCGCTGCAGCACGGACACAAGGATGCGAAGCTGCTCCTCAACCGTGTGTCCGAGCAGTTCGCCATCTCTGCCCGTGTTGGGAATGAAGACCTTGGGGCAGTTCAGCGCGGCCACGCTGTGGCCGATGCCGTCGGCCAGAAGGTTGGCCAGCACGCTTGAGAAGAAACTTCCCATGGGATAGCAGACCAGTGCGGCCTCGCGGAGCCTGGCCAGGGCCGGAACCGAGGCCCTGGGGCGGCATTCGGCCGGATTGCGGCAGTTGCGGCCGGGCTCGTAGACGGTGAGAAAGATTTCCTGAATGGGGCTCGGCAGCTCCTTGAAAAGATGCTGCCCCACAAGCAGGCTGCCGTCCTCCAGACGGGCGGCGAGATGGAGGCTCTCCTCGACAATGGGGACCACCTGCCCGCGCGTGTGCAGAAGCCTCGCGAAGAGCGGCAGCACGGAGCCCAGAGAGCGCGACTCAAGCAGATACTTGCCGGCCATGCAGACATTGCCGAGGCTTGCCTGGCGGGCATCGAAATCGGCAGGCATGGCCTGCAGAAAGGCCTGCAGGCAGTACTGCAGCGTCCTTGAGGCAAGCAGGCCGACACCGTTCCAGACGGGATGGGCGGGGTCCGCCATGGCGGCCAGGGCATGGCGCAGCTCATCGGCATCGCCTTCGGCCGGCAGCCGCGTCTCAAGACAGCGCACAAGGTCCGCCCCGCAGGCCTTCACGTCGGCCAGGGCCAGCAGCCGGTTGCGCAGATCGCCGATGGCGGGCATGGCAAAGGCCTTTCTCAGCCTGGCCGTGGAGCCGCCCGAATCGAAGGTCGTCACCAGATGGGCGGTCCGGCAGCTTCTTCCGGCAAGCACCCGGCTCAGCTCCCTGAGCGCCGTGCCTCCGGTGAAGAAGACAAGGGGACGCGCGGGGGCAGGGTGGTCGGGGGCTGTCACAGAGCCTCCGCGAGACCGAGCTCGAGCATGCGCATGTACAGCCTGCGTCCCATCCAGGCATCCGTGGCCGCATAGATGATCTGCCGCTGGCTCAGCCTGGAGACGCCCCAGTTGGAGCACTGCGGGCCCTTGGATATGCGTTCGCCGAAGAAGCTGGCCACCAGCGAGCGGAGACCGCGGCTGTAGATGTTGTGCTTCTCGGCTATGGTGCCGAGGTCGACATGCCCCTGCGGAGTGAAGGGAAAGCGCAGCCCCAGGGTGCGCATGTCCTCGCCGATGGCGACACCGGCCTTGATCTGGGCCGGATTGGTCATGAGCTCCCCGCAGAGCACGTCCAGAGGCACCATGTCCAGCTGGATGAGATAGACATGATCCGCCGTGGCAAGCTGCATGAGGGAGGGCAGATGCACGGAGCCCTTGCGGAAGGTTGGGCGGGTTTCGGTGTCGAAGCCCAGTATGGGCTCGGCTCGCAGCGCGGGAAGGACCTCGTCCAGGTGCTTGGCGCTGCGGACCACGCTCAGGGGACCCTCGTAGTGAACCAGTGGAAGCGCGTTGATCTCGTCGCTTGTCAGGCGTCTTTGTATGAAGGTGAGTTCCACCGGGACCTCCAGGGGCCTGCTTGCAGCCGGCGGTCACAAGCCGGGCAGCCTATTTTCCAATGCAAAAGCTCTCAAACACCCGGTTCAGAACATCCTGGGCGGTGCCCACGCCGATGGCGTCATCCAGAAAGGCACAGGCCATGTCCAGCCGGACCGACAGAAGATCATACAACTGTCCGGCCTCAATGTCACGAGACAGGGCGGAAAGCTCCCCGGCGGCGCCGCGCAGGGCCCGCGCCTGACGGTCGTTGGGGGCCACGCTCTCGCCTGCCGGAGGCAGGCTGCCGAGAATGCAGTCTCTGGCCGTTTCGCAGAACCGGTCAATGCCCTCGCCCGTGAGCGCGCTGACGCACATGAAGGGCGGAAGACCGCCGCCGGAGCGGCGGCACCAGGCCGGACGGCCGGACGGTCTGCGCAGGTCGGCCTTGTTCCAGAGCACGAGCACGGGCAGGTCGGCAGGCGCGCTCTCAAGAAGATCGCCTACGACCCTGTCGGGGCAGACGCTGCCTTCATCTTCCGCCGCGTCCCCGGCTGAGCCGTCCACCACGAGCACAAGGCAGTCGGCCCTCTCTATCTGCTCGCGGCTCCGCTCTATGCCCAGGCTCTCCACCGTGTCATCGGAGTCGCGCAGGCCGGCCGTGTCCACGAGTCGCACGGGCAGGTCGCCGAAAAGAACGGATTCTTCAATAAAGTCCCTCGTGGTGCCGGGCACATCGGTGACCAGAGCGCGGCTGACGCCAAGCAGGGCGTTCATGAGGCTCGACTTTCCGGCATTGACCGAGCCGGCAAGCACGACGCGAGCCCCGCTGCGCGTCACTCTGGCCCGCTCGACGCCGCAGAGAAGCTCCTGCAGAGCCTGCTCCGCCTCGCGCACGCGGACAAGGAAATCGGGACGGTCCAGAATCTCCACCTCGTCGTCGGGGAAATCCACGGCAAGGCTCATGTGCACGCGCACGGTCTCGAGCCTGCTCCGGACCTGGGTCACCCTGCGGGAAAGCTCGCCGTCGAGCCGGCGCAGCGACTGCTCGAGAGCCTCCCTGCCCGGGGCGGCGATGAGTTCGGCCACGGCCTCGGCCTGGCTCAGATCCATGCGGCCGTTGAGATAGGCCCGCCGGGAAAACTCGCCGCGCTTTGCCGGCACGGCCCCGCAGGCGAAGAGAGTCTCGAGAATGGCGGAGACAATGGCCTGGCCGCCGTGGCAGTGTATTTCCGCGCAGTCCTCTCCCGTATAGCTTCCGGGACCGGGCATGAGGACACAGAGCACATCGTCAAGTTCGCGGCCCGACGCATCGAGAATGCGGCCGTGATGCAGAGTCCACGGCCTGAAGCCGGTGAATGCCGCAGAGCCGGGAACGAAAAGCCGGGCCAGCAGCTTCCCGGAGAGCGGGCCGGAAAGACGGACAATGGCAATGCCGCCGCTGCCCTGCGCCGTGGCGAGAGCGGCGATGGTGGTCTGGGCGGAAGAGGGGGAGTCGTGAGAGGCCGGAGCCGCGGCGGGTCCGGCGGGGGCGCCGGCCCCGTCTGCATGATTGATTTCGGACATGGCACTCGATGCTGGAGACAAAAAAAGGGAGCTCGCATGGGCGCATGGAGCTCCCTGTCAATGTTCAGGGAAAGGATTTACTGCTTGTCGGGCTGCGGCTGCCTGCGTCCGGACTTGCGGCGCATGATGAGCACGCGCTTGAGTCCGCCCTCGCCGGTGCTTCTGGTCTGTATGCCGTCAATTCCCTTGAGAAACAGGTGAACAATGCGGCGCTGGTAGGAGCTGAGCGGGCGGGTGGACAGGGATTTTCCGGTCTGCAGGACCTTGTCGGACAGGGCGCGGGCCATCTCCCGGAGTTCGTCCTCCTGGCGCTGGCGGTAGTTGCCGACATCCAGGGAGACGCGCACCGAGACTTCCAGCCTGCGGCTGATGAGGCGGCTGGCCAGATACTGCACGGCCGCAAGGGTCGAGCCGTCGCGGCCGATAAGGATGGCCGCTCCGTCGTCCAGGCCCTGTATGGCGATGGACACGCAGCCGTCGGCCACACTGGCCTCAAGCACGGGCTCGCCGTCCACCAGCGGGCGCAGCAGGAGCGATACCGCTTCAATGGCTGCCTGCCGCACGGCCGGGGCATCGGCCTCTTCCATGGGGCGGTAGCCCTGGCTTTCCTCTGTCTCGCCCGGATCACCCTGCGGTGCGGCGGGCCTGGGCTGGCGGCGCCTGGACTGGGACTGCTCCTCCCTGGAGCGGGAAGGAACAGGCTTCTCCTCGTCCGCCCCCTGCTGCCGTGCGGCAGGCTGGGCCTGCTGGCGGCGGGAGCGGGCGGACGGCTGGCCGGACTGACTCTGCTGCCCCTGTTCCGCGGGCTGGCGGCGCGGGGCTTTCTGGCTCCGGGAGGACTGCTCCTCGGTCCTTCCGGAGAGAGCGTCCGCCTGGGGTCTGCGCGCGGCGGCCTGTTCATGGCCGCCGAGCTCACCCAGCACACTCTGCACCGAATCGGGCAGGTGGGCTCTGCGGGCGCGGATTTTTGCCTTGCGGGCTCCGACTATGCCGAAAATCCCGCTTTTGGCATCCTGCAGAATTTCAATTTCCAGCTTTTCACGTCTGGCATTGTAGTAGGCGCAGGCATCCTGAATGGCGGCGTCGAGATCCTTGCCCTGGAACTCCTTGAAACCATCCATAGGATTCTCCTATGCGGCGGCGGCCTTCTTCTCCGCGCCCTTGGCGGGCTTGTCCGCACCCTTGGAAGGCTTGCCGGGAGTCTTCATCTTGCGGTGCATCATCCACTGCTGGCCGATGGAGATGATGTTGTTGACCAGCCAGTAGACAACAAGGCCGCAGGGGAAGGCAAGGAAGAGGAAGGTGAAGACGATGGGCAGAATCATCATGATCTTCTGCTGCTTGGGATCCACTCCCTGCGGAGCCAGCTTCTGCTGGATCAGCATGGACAGGCCCATGACAATGGGCGTGATATAGAGCGGGTCTCTGGCAGAGAGGTCGCACAGCCAGGGAATGTCGGTGAAGGGCAGGGTGGAGATGAAGGAGGCGTGGCGCAGCTCGATGGAGGTGAGCAGCGCCTGATAGAGGCCGAAGAAGACCGGCATCTGAATCAGGATGGGCATGCAGCCGCTGGCGGGATTGACGCCGTAGGTCTTGTAGAGAGCCATGACTTCCTTGTTCATGGCTTCCTTGTCGCCCTTATGCTTCTCCTTGATCTTCTGCATCATGGGAGCCAGCTTCTTCATCTTCTCCATGGAGGAGTAGCTCTTGGCCGTGAGGGGCCAGAAGATGGCCTTGATGACGATGGTCAGCAGAATGATGGCGATGCCCCAGTTGCCGACATAGCCGTAGAAGAAGTCGAGAATCCACAGCAGAGCCTTGGCGATGATGCTGAACATGCCGAGGTCGACCGACTTGGCCAGCTCCTCGCTGGAGGCGGCCATGAGCTTGCGCTCCTTGGGGCCCATCCAGTAGCTGGAGGTGAAGACGCTTTCCTGGCCGGGAGCAATGGTCACGGGAGCGAGCTCCATGGCCACGCGGTAGACGCCGTTCTGCAGAACACCCTTGAAGGTGACGTTCTGGGGATTGCCGGGGAGCACGCCGTTGAAGAAGTAGGTGCTCATGGCGCCGCCCCAGTAGATGGTGCCGCTGCTCATGACGCCCGTGGCCAGCTTGTCGCTGCTGCTTTCCTCGCTCAGGGAGCCGTTGTCGTCCCAGCCCACGCGCATGGCGTCGTACTGGCCGCCCTGGGCGTTGCTGGCATCGGCGCCGGTGGTGTAGCCGAGGCGCAGGGAGACGGCATCCGTGCCGGCAGGAGTGACGGCCACCTTCTCGCTGATGAGATAGGTGGAAGCGTCGAAGGTCAGGTCGCGCACCACGCGCATGCCGCTGACCATGCCGACAAAGCGCACGGTGCGCTTTTCGCCGGCGGCGACTTCCACATCGCCCTGCTCCTCACAGGACCAGGCGCCCACGCTCCAGGAGGGCTGGCCGTTGACCAGAAGGCCCATGGGAGCCATGGAGGCCGTCGTGGGATCGACCATGTTCACCAGCGGGGAGTCTTCGGCCACCTGGGTGCGGAAATTTGTCAGCTCGAAGGAGCGGAGGGTGGCGCCGCCGGTGTGGAGCTTGGCCGTGTAGAGCGGAGTCTTCACAACCATGTCGCGGCCCTCGGACTCCTTGAAGACCGGGAGCGGAGCCGGGGCTGCGGGCTGGGGCTGCGCCGCCTGCGGCTGCTGGCTTTCGGCCTGCTGAACCTGTTCGGGCGCGGCGGGTTGAGGAGCCCAGCCCATTTTCTGGCCGAGATACGACCAGCCAACGACCACGAGCAGACACAACACGATGGCTAATACGAGATTTTTACCGTCTTGCATTGGATACTATCCTTATGAGGAGACGCCTCGGCGGCGCGGCGGCGGTACGGGATCATAGCCGGAGCCTCCCCAGGGATGGCAACGGCAGATTCTCCGCAGCGCGAGCCAGCTGCCGCGCAGCACGCCGTGAACCATGATGGCTTCCACTGCGTAGGCGGAACAGGTGGGAAGAAAGCGGCAGCTTTTGGGCAGCACTGGAGAGATGAAGAGCTGGTAGAGGCGTATGGGCAGTATCGCTAGTCTGCGGATCAAGGACACGGTCAGGCTCCCTGGCGGAGATGAAAGTACCTTGTCAGTGCCTCCATCAGTTCCGCGCTGACCTGATCGAGGCCGAGGCCGGCCGTGCCGGCCTGCCGCTTCGCCACGACAACCAGTCTGGCGGAGACGGGGAGATGGCGGATGCTGAGACGGAAGGTCTCCCGCAAAATCCTTTTGATGCGATTGCGGACAACCGCGTGCCCCGTTTTGCGCGAGACAGCGGTTCCCATGCGGATGCCGGCATCGCCTTCTGCCGGTGATGCAATAAAAAGAAGGAAATGTCTGGTGTGCAGCCGTCGTCCCGAAGCATAGCACTGGGCAAATTCGGCAGTGGCACGGATCAGACTTTCCTTCGGCAGCGAGAGGTCGGCTGCCCCCTGTGCGGGGACAGCCCTCCCGGAACTAGAGTCTCCGAGCTTAGGCACTCAGACTTTTGCGACCCTTGGCGCGGCGGCGGGCCAGAACGGCGCGGCCGTTCTTGGTGGCCATACGGGCACGGAAACCGCAGGTATGGGCGCGGCGCACCTTGCTGGGCTGGTAAGTTCTTTTCATGGGAAAATCTCCTGTGGCATACCGTTCGGACGTCGGCTGGACGCTCCGGGGGCAGGCTTCCCGCGCAAGGAGTGTGCGCTCCTGTCGCTCGCGGGCTATCCCCGTGTGCCTCACGGTTGGTATGGGTTGATATACTGGATGTTCAGGCCTTGCAAAAGGCAAGCCCTCTCTCCGGGGAGAGAAGGCCGATATGGCTCAGCATCGTATTTCCGGTGTGCTCCGGAAAACAAGTAAACCCGTTTACACGGGAATATGGACTTCGTCAAGGGTGGAACAGCCCTGCCGGCTCCCTGTCCGTGAATTGCCCCGCAAAAGGCCGACTGATTTTTTTCTGGGCCGCAGCGAGGACCGCAGACCTGTCTTCTTGACAAAAAGCGTTGTGTGCGGGCAAAAAACCGGGGCAAAGGAGGTCCCGACATGGCGGAGACAGTACTGTTCAAGCGGGCCGAGAAGGCCGAACCCTGCGTTACGCTCATTGGCATGGCCGGTTCCGGCAAGTCGACCATAGGTCACGCGCTGGCCAGGCATCTGGGCTACGCCTTTATGGATACGGACCATCTCATGGAGGCGGCATATGCGGTCAATCTGCAGGGGGTGACCGAAGCGCTGCCCGGTTCCGCCTTTCTGGACATGGAAGAGCGCTTTGTCCGCTCCGTGCGGGCAGGCCGCTGCGTCATAGCCACAGGCGGGTCGGTTGTCTACCGGGACGCGGCCATGCAGCATCTGCGCAGTCTGGGCCCCATTGTCTGTCTGGACTGCAGTCTGGCGGTCATACAGAAGCGCATTGCCCTCAATCCCAAGCGCGGCCTGGTCATCGCTCCGGGCCAGACCATCGCCGACCTCTACAACGAGCGCTATGTCCTGTACAACAGGTACGCGGACATACACTGCGACACCACGAAATCGCCCGAAGCCTGCGCCGCCTGGATTGCGGAGCATCTGCCCTGGCCGGCAGAGGGCCGCAGCCCTTCCGACGTCTAGACTCCTGCCGCACCGCAGCCATGGCGCGCGATGCGGCACGCGAATGAAAGAACGAGCCCCCGCGGAAAATCTTTCCGCGGGGGCCTGATTTGTTCATGCCCGGGACAGAATGAGCTCTAGGACTGGTCAGGTCCTAGAACTGCCAGCTCTTGCCGTCATGACGGATCATCTCGGTCACGCGGCGGTTCTTGACCACCTTGCACTGCGCGGACGCGGAAAGGGCTTCGGCCCTGGTGGCGCCGGTGCATTCCATGTGCTGCTCGTTGTACTCGATGAGGCCTGTGTAGGGCGTGGCGGCGGTGCTGCCGGGACGCACGGTGGTGAAGACGTTGCCGGTGTCGATGGACACATAGCTGGCCACAAAGCGCTTGCCGGACTTGGTCACTTTCGGCTTCGCCTTGGAGGGAACAACGGTGCGGCTCGCGCGGCCGACCAGCTTCTGGGCGGCCACGTCAAGGTCGGCCTTGACCGTGGCGGCGTCAAGCTTGCCGCTTTTCGCGGACTTTTTGGACTTGCTGGCGGTCTTTGCCGCAGTTTTGGCCTCGGCCTTGGCAGCGGGGGCGGCTTCGGCCTGAACAGCGGGCTGGGCGGCATTGGCCGTGCTGCCGTTATCGGCGGAGCCTCCGAAGAAGCTGCAGCCTCCGAGAAGGAAGAGGCAGCCGAAAAGCGTGACGGCTTTCTTGCCAAAGTTCATGGTGAAACTCCTGAACAGACAGGCGGCTTGCCTGCCTGGAATAGGGGAAGGGCCGGCTGATGGTCGGCCTCCCGGACCGTTCCGCCACGTTCCGGACGTTTGTCCGGAATGTCCTGGGACGGGCCGGAAAGAGACCCCGGCAGCAGGGGCCATCCCTGATGCCGGGGTCCGAAAAATTGCCGAGAAGGAAGGTTAGTCGAAGCTGACCTCGGTGCGGCGGTTCATGTAGCGGCCTTCGTCGGAGCTGTTGTCATACTTGAAGGACTTGCCCTTGCCGAGAGCCTTGATGCGGCTGGCGGGGATGCCCTGCTCGGAGAGGTAGGCCTTCACGCTGTTGGCGCGGTTCTGGGACAGCTTCGCGTTGTAGGCGTCGGAGCCCTTGGAGTCGGTCCAGCCGGTCAGGATGACGTTCTTGCCGGGGGTCTGCTTGATGACGGCGGCAGCTTCGTCGAGGATGGCCTGAGCCTTGGCGTCAAGAGCGTAGGAGTCGAAAGCGAAGTTCACGCCGCGGAGGACGAGAACGGCTTCGCCTTCGCCGCAGTACACGTCGAGCACGAACTTCTCGACAGCGGCGTCGCTGGTGGCCAGGTCTTCGGCGTTCACGAGAACGGAAGCCGGATTCATGGCGGCGATGGCCTTCAGATTGGCCTCACCCTCGGGGGTGTCGGCGAAGGACACGATGTGGATGACCAGGTTGCGCTGGGAAGCGTAGATGGCGCGGCAGGTCTCGACGAAGTCGGAACCACGGTTGTTGGCGCCGTCGGTGAACAGGATGATGGCGGCGTCACGCTGCATGCTGCTCAGGAAGGACTCGTAGGTGGAGAGGCTGTCGCCCATGTAGGTCATGCGGCCGAAGATGGGGAAGCTGGCCTTCAGCTTGCTGATGGCGGTGTCCATTGCAGCGCGGTCCCAGGGGCCCTGGGCGAGCAGGGTGCCGTTGGGGGTGATGGTGTGCAGGCCGCCCATGAAGGACTTGTTCGGGATGGCGGCGTTGATGCGGTGCATCACGTCCTTGGCGACGGCGATCTTGGCCTTTTTGAGTTTGGCGTTCTTCATCATCATGGAGCCGGAATAGTCCACGACGAAGTCGAAGCTTTCGATTTTCTTGTTGCAGTCAACAGGAGCGGCCACAGCGGAAACGGTGTAGCTCAGCACCAGGACGGCGGCGAGAAGCAGATAACGCAGAGTTTTCATGATAAGAGTGCCTCCAGTCATTGGTAAATGCGTGGAAATCACGCCGTTACGACAGACAACCGCATACTTCCAGCTTCCTGAAAAGATAAGCCAAGGAAAATGGTTGCCCTGCAGCGGGCTGCCAGTGGAGGCAACCCTGCTCGTACGCGGTATTTCCATAGAACGCTATATTGTTTTGATAAAGATCGCAAGCCGGCAAGGCAGTCTGGAAAGTGGCATTTTGCCTTATATTTTTATAATATCTTGAAATATTATTTCAAAATTGTTGGAAACTGGCCATTGACGCGGGTCTGCGTAATGATGTGAAAAAACGCTCTGGCCCGGAAGGCAAAAAAAGGCTATGACCTGTCAGGGCGATACGTGCTGTTAATAGTCCCTTTATCAGTATGTCCCCTGCCAAAAAACACGGAACGGAGCGGCCGAAATGAAAAAGTATCAGTACAGCAGATGGGATCCGTGCGGGAATACAACGCTGTTTTTTCCGGAAGGACAGTGCATGACTGCCGAACTTGCGGGGCGCGCCCTGGCCCCGGACTGCCTTAATGCCGAGCAGGCCGGCTTTGTCGATACCGGAAAGAGGACGCTGCGCATGGCCGGCGGGGAATTCTGCGTCAACGCGACCCGGGCCTTCGGCGCAATGCTGGACATGGTCTGCGCCGGGACAGGGGACGAGCGCCGCTTTGAGGTGACTGTGTCCGGCTGGCCGGGCGCCATAGCTCTTTCCGTCACCGGAGCGGCTCCGGAATGGACGGTCACGGCCGAGCTCGCGCTCGGTCAGGTTCCGGTCGAAAGTCCGGCCGAAGGTCTGGCCCTTGTGCGTCTGCCTGGCATCAGTCATCTGCTCGCCGGACCAAACGCCGGCGGCATGCCTCCGGCCGGGGCCAGAAAGGCGGCGGCCAGAACGCTGCTCGAGCAGCACGGACTGCTCGGCGAGCCGGCGGCCGGAGTCATCTGGTGGACGCCGGAGTCTGGTGCGCGGGACGGCGCTTGTGGGATCGCGATATGTCCCGTCGTCCGCGTGCGC
>JAUNSE010000442.1 GCA_030539415.1 Desulfovibrionaceae bacterium | reverse complement strand
AAATAGATTATAGTGGAATCCATGGTTATTCCTCAGCCGGGCTTGACTGTTTCAGCATTATGATCAAAGAAAAAGAATCTTTGAGAAGGAGGTCAGCTGTCATGGAGCGTGACGAACTCTGGCTCAGGTCGGAACTGAGCGAACTCAATGCCATTCTGGCCGAAATTCCGGAAGATGACCCGCTTGAGCGCCTGTCCTTCGAGGAGAGGCGCGCGAAGGTGCAGGCAGAGCTGAAGAAGCTGGCCCGGGCTGTCCCGCCGGAGCATTTCACCCTGACCTTCGGCGGCCGGTCCGTGCGCTGTCCCGAAAACCGCCCCGCGCGCTGTCAGGGCGGCATCGATGCCGCCTTTGCCGCGGAAGCCCTTGCGGCCTTCTGTGCGGCCTTCGCCGCTGTTTCCCGCGCCGTGCAGATGTCCCCGAAGGATGGCGAGCCTCCCGTTCCCGGAAGGGACAGGCTTGTTCTCACCATTGCACACCCACCCGTCTTCGAGCTGGAACTGCCCGCGACAGCCGCGGCGGCGCAGGCGGATCTTTCGGCCGACCCTGTCAGACTGGCGTGCCGGCTGCTGGAGGACATCCTCAAAGGCGCCCTCGAAGGTGACGAAGCACGGCTCGCGCCGGCCCTGACAGCCATCGGAAGGCACGCCTGCGGACCCCTCGCCCTCTTTCTGGAGAGGCTGCACAGTGCCGGGGCGGAGTTCACACTCGAAACAGCCCATTGCCGCCTTGAGTGCCGCGACAGGGAGCGGCTTGGGCGGGCCGCGGCACGGCTTGCACAGTCTCCCCGGCAGGAACTGGTCCGGTGACGGCCCCGCGTGCAGCCGGGCAGCCGGACAGCTCGAGCATCGGCACGGCGGGGAAGACCGTCAGGTCCCATGCGGGAACGGTGACGGACACGGACGATTTCAGGCAGCTTCGCGAAAAGGGTGCCTTCTATGCGGACAAAACGGTCTTCCTCGCAAGGCTGCTCGGCTCGCCCGTGCAGCATCAGGTGACGCACATCATGCGGCCCCACGGCTTCGGCAGGTCCCTGACCCTCTCCATGCTGCACGAATTTCTGACCGTCGGCAGGGACAGCCGCCGGCTGTTCGCGGGCCTGGCCATCATGGAAAAAAGAGCCTGTGCCGGACCTGGATGAACAGCCGGCCGGTCATCCATCTGCGGCTTGGAGGCGTGCGCGGACAAAGCTTCAGGGAGGCCGCAGCGAGTTTTGCCGCCGGTCCGGTCCGGGAGTGCCTTGCCGCTCACCCTTCCCTGCTGAAGAGCCGCCGGGCGGGCAGAGCCGACAGAAAGCGGCTCGGCGCCATCGCGGAAGGGCATGAGCACCCTTGCGCCTTTCTTGTCACCCTGTGCCGGGCCCTGCACGAGCACTGGCAAAAGAAGGTCGTCATCCTGATTGACGACTGCGATGCCCCGCTGCTGCAGGCCTCTTCGGGCGGCTATTTTGCCGAGATGCAGTCCTTCATGGGGACGCTGCTGGGCGCGGCCCTCAAATCCAGCGTGATGCTGCGCCTTGCCGTGCTCACGGGCTCTTTCCGTCTGCCCCTGGCAGACCATGGCCTGAACAATGTCGCGGAATACGGCATCGAGGAGGCCCGCTACGCAGACTGCTTCGGCTTCGGCGCGAGCGATGTCGCGGCCCTGCTCTCCCGTGTCGGGCTGGAGGAGAGAGCCGGCGAAATCAGGGAGCTGTGCGGCGGATTCCGCTTCGGCAGAGGAATCACCATGCACTGCCCGCGGGATGTGATGCGGCATGTCGCTCGGCTTCTCTCTGCGGGGGAAGACTGCCCTGAACAGAGCAGGCGGGCCCGGCAGATCTGACGGCCGGCAGCCCCTGCCGGCAACGCAGGGGGGGCTCGGCCGGCTTCAGGCATGCAGCGCCGTCTGCGCCCTGGACATGCGATGCCGGCCCGTGCCTGCGGCACGCGCCGGCACGGCAAAGCCCCCTCTTTCCTGACGGAAAGAGAGGGCTTCAACTGTCTGAAATGTCATTCAAAAAGCGTCAGTCGGTCTGCCTAGCCGAGCTTCTCCTGCAGAAGCTTGCTGACCACGGCGGGATTGGCCTTGCCCTTCGTCTCGCGCATGACCTGGCCCATGAAGAAGGAGATGAGCTTCTTCTTGCCGCCCTTGTACGCCTCGACCTCGGCCGGGTTGGCGGCGATGACCTTGTCCACGGCGCTGTCGATGGCGCCGGTGTCGGAGATCTGGGCCAGCTTGTGCTCGGTCACATAGTCCTTCGGGGAGGCGCCGGACTCGCACAGTTCGGCAAAGATGTCGTTGGCTATCTTGGCGCTGATGAGGCCCTCGTCCACGATGTTGACAAGCTCCGCCAGATTGTCGGCGGTCATGGCGATTTCGGCCACGGTCTTG
>JAUNSE010000023.1 GCA_030539415.1 Desulfovibrionaceae bacterium | reverse complement strand
CTCAGCCCTTGGAGATTGCCGTCAAGACGTGAAATGACCAGCCTCCGCTAGGGACGAATGTAGGAGGTGATCAGCGCGTCGTAGCGGGCCGTGGCATCGAAGGCGCGGGAGGCCATGCGCTGGCGGAAGAGGAGGCTGGCGCACATGTTGTTGGCCTTGAGCTCCTCGATGGCCGGCTGATACCATTCGGTGCTGGGCAGAACCAGAATGGAATGGAAGTTTTTGGCCGCAGCGCGGATCATGCAGGGGCCGCCGATGTCGATTTCCTCCACGGCCTGCTCAAGAGAGAGGCGCCTGGCAACGGCGCCGGCAAAATTGTAGAGATTGACGCAGACCAGGTCGAAAGGACGGATCTGCATTTCCTCCAGGACCTGCATGTGCTCGGGCACGTCCTTGTTGGCAAGAATGCCCGCGTGGATTTTGGGATGCAGTGTCTTGACGCGGCCGTTGAGAATTTCAGGGAAGCCGGTGACGTCGCTGACAGACTGAACGGGCAGTCCAGCCTCCTGCAGTGCCTTCATGGTGCCGCCCGTGGAGACAAGCTCGACTCCGTTCTCCACAAGGAAGCTCGCGAAAGGCACTAGACCGCTTTTGTCGGTGACACTGAGAATAGCGCGCCGGATGGGCAGCAGATCCATGTAGTCCTCCTGGTTTGGTCGGCAGTCGCGGAGGCTTTTCGCGGGGCACTCGGCGGTCCGCCGACAAGCTGAAGCCTGAAACAGGCAGTGACAGAACGGGCGCCGGATGCGCAGGCAGACCGCAGGGCGCGCATTCTTTGTCATGAACCTGTAAAGTATCGCACAGACGGCGGGAAAAGGCAAAAGCCGGCCCGCCTTCGCGATGGCGCATCCGTGCGGTGGGATGTTCGGCTCGTGCCGGGCAGGTACGTGTCATGAGCATGGCGTCATGGTATAAACAATGTGAATAACTTGCTATTCACTGTATGTTGATATAGGGATATCCTGATAAGTAGAAATGTTACCGTTGCGTGCAAACCTTGACTTTTTTATCCGCTTTGTGCAAAGGGACCATAAAAGAGCGGCTCTGTCCCGAACGTTCGCAAACCGGCAAGGTATCGGAAGAAAATAGATGCAACGCATTTGTCCGAGGACCCTGCCGGCGTCCGTGCCGGGCCGGTCCCCGCTCAGTGTGAACGTCGTGTCGCCCCGCGGAGGAGCAGGCCATGGGCCGGCACGCTTTTCGTTCCTGCTGTCCGGCGCGAGCGGCATCCTTCGCGCCGAACCACGCGCGGGCCTTCCGCGGTCGCAGGGCAGAGCAGGATGCCGTCCATTGTTCATTATTTGGGAGAGAAGAGTAATTGAGCACATTCAGCAGCAGTTTGCATCCCTGGCGCGTCGAAGACTCGGCAGAGCTGTATGGCGTTCATTCCTGGGGCGCCGGGTATTTCGATGTTTCGGACAAGGGCGAGGTGGTCATCTGCCCGTACGGCCCCAAGGGGCCGAAGGTGCCGATTCCGGAGCTGATTGATGGCATCAAGGAGCGCGGGTACAACATGCCCTGCCTGCTCCGCTGCGAGAACATACTGGACTCGCAGATTGCCAGCCTCCACGAATCATTCAACAAGGCCATCAAGAGTCTTGGCTACAAGGGAAGCTACCGCGGCGTCTTTCCCATTAAGGTCAATCAGCAGCAGCAGGTCATAGAGGAGATTGCCGACTTCGGCTCGCGCTACCATCACGGCCTGGAAGTGGGCTCCAAGGGCGAACTCATCGCCGCCGTGGCCCACATGAGCGACCGCGAGGCCTGCGTCATCTGCAACGGCTACAAGGACGGGGAGTTCATCGACCTCGGCCTGCAGGCCCAGAGGCTCGGTCTCAATGTCTTCTTTGTCATTGAAATGCCCGGGGAACTGGAGACCATCATCCAGCGTTCGAAGGTGCTGGACATCCGCCCCAAGCTCGGCGTGCGCTGCAAGCTGAGCATGCGCGCAAGCGGCCACTGGGCCGAATCCGGCGGAGAGCGCTCGGTCTTCGGCCTCTCTCCCGCGGAAGTCGTGGACATCATAGACAGACTCAAGGCCGTGGACATGCTGGACTGCCTGCGTCTGCTGCACTATCACCTGGGCTCGCAGATTTCCAACATCCGCGACATCCGCCTCGGCGCCATGGAAGGCGCGCGCTTCTACGCCGGCCTGGTGGAGGAAGGCGCGCCCATGGGCTATCTCGACCTGGGCGGCGGTCTGGCCGTCGACTACGACGGCTCGCACACCAATTACTTCTCCTCGCGCAACTACACCATGGACGAGTACTCGGCGGACATCGTCGAGGCCATCATGGCCACGCTGGACGAAGACGGTATCAAGCATCCCCACATCGTGACCGAATCCGGCCGCGCCACGGTGGCCTACTACTCCCTGCTGCTCTTCAATGTTCTGGATGTGAGCCGTCTCGAGCCCATGCAGCTGCCCGAAAAGCTGGACGACGACACGCCTCAGCCCGTTGTGAACCTGCGCGAGGTGCTGGCCAGCATCACGCCGCGCAGCCTGCAGGAGTGCTACAACGACGCGGTGTACTACCGCGACGAGATGCGCCAGCTCTTTGCGACGGGCGCCGTCAATCTGCGCCAGCGCTGCCTCTCCGAACGCTTCTTCTGGACGATTCTCATGCGCATTGCCGAGGAGAAGGAGCATCTCAAGACCATTCCCCGCGATCTGCACGACATCGATGTGAACACTGCCGACATCTATTACGGCAACTTCAGCATCTTCCAGTCGCTGCCCGACTCCTGGGCCATCGACCAGCTGTTCCCCATCATGCCTGTGCACCGTCTGCAGGAGCGTCCCGAGCGCCGCGGCATCATTTCCGACATCACCTGCGACTCGGACGGGCAGATCAACCACTTCATCGATCAGCTCGGCAACAAGCGCACGCTGGAGCTGCATCCCTTGAAGGACGGAGAGGAATACTATCTCGGTGTCTTCCTGGTGGGCGCCTATCAGGAAACCCTGGGCGATCTGCACAACCTTATGGGCGACAACAACGTGGTCTCCATCCGCGTCGAGGAGGACGGTTCCTACGAGTTCGTGCGCGAGCAGGAAGGCGACACGGTTGCCGATGTGCTTTCCTACGTGGAGTACGAACCGAGACGCATCATGGAATCCCTGCGCAGCATGGCCGAGCGGGCCGTGCGCGAGGGGCGCATCACCCCGAGCCAGCGCTTTGCCTTCCTGCAGGTCTTTGAAGACGGCCTCAGGGGCTACACCTACTTCGAGCGCTAGAAAGGCTCCGGTCCGCATCCCTGACAGCAGGGCGGACCGGACGGGACAAGGACAAAGAAGGGACGCGGCTCTTTCCGTCAGAAGAGCCGCGTCCCTGTCTTTACTGCAGCGCTGCTCCGGCAAGGGCCGCCGGAGCACGAGAAAACTAGATTTTTTCGGCCTTGGCGCCGGTGTCGGCGGGCCTTTCGGTGCCGGGCATGACCGGCACGGGCTGCTCTTCGGCCTGGGGCACATCGCTGCTGTCCTTCGCGAACAGGGTAGCGGTCTCCTGGCTCGGCGCCTTGCCGACAATGGCCCAGGCCTCGCCCTTCTTGCGCAGGGCGACCCAGCTGGTGATGTTGGCCGAGGTGGTGACGCGGGCAATGGCCGCGTTTTCGTCAAGGAGCTGCACCTCCGCCTTTTCAAGACCCGCAGGATCCCACGGGCAGTCGGCGGTCAGGCTGCGGGAGCAGTGTGCGGGCAGCTCGCCGCTGTTCACAGTGCGCGTGAAGGTGGAGATGTACTGCTCCTTCAGGCTGGAAGCGGCGACAAGGAGCTCCTGGAGCTGATTGTCAATGCCCAGCAGAGAGCCGAGATTGCCGGCCAGATCCAGCAGAGTGTTGTCTTTGCGGAGATTGACCAGCTCGTGATAGGTGAAGGCGTTGATGTCGAGCTGATTGAGGAAGAGCGCGCTGTTCTTGTCCTTGAGGGCCTTGGCCGTCGTGTCGAGGGCCTTTTCGGGGCCGCTTTTCTCCTTGCAGGCGGCAAGGGGAAGACAGAGGGCGAGTATCAGGACAATGGTGCAGGCGGAAAGGGCTTTGGATTTCAAGATGGCACCTCGCAGGGCCGAAACGGTGAAAGCAGGCGTCCGGCAGAATGGGCGGCGGAAAAGAATGAAGGGAGTCTACACTGAGGCGGCCCAGCGGGCAAGAATGGGCGCAGTCAGTCCGATTCCAGTTCGATGACGCAGGCCGAGCCGCTGGTGAGGTCGGCGAGCTCCCGGGTGAAATCTTGCACGGCGGGGCCGGGAATGCCGATTTCGAGCAGTATGTCCGCGCCGTACTCCTCCGAGGTCACGGATGCTCCGTGCCTGGCCAGAAGGCGGCGCACGCGCTCGTTGTCGGCATAGCCGATTTCGACGGCGAGCTTTGCGAGGGAGACGCGCATGGCGCGCGGCAGCGTGTCGAGACAGCCGGCCACGCAGTCCTGATAGGCGCGCACAAGGCCGCCGGTGCCGAGCTTGATGCCGCCGAACCAGCGGGTGACAACACAGCAGATCTCGCCCACATCTCCGTGCAGAAGCACGCCGAGCATGGGTCTGCCCGCCGTGCCGTGCGGCTCGCCGTCATCGCTCGCCCCTATCTGGGCCGTCGACCCGGGAGGACCGGCGTTGAAGGCCCAGCAGTTGTGAGTGGCATCGGCGTGGCGGACGCGCATGAGTTCGACAAAGGCGCGGGCCTCGTCCGGCGACGATGCTCTGGCAATATGCGTCAGAAAGCGGCTGCGGCGGATGAGCAGTGATGTCTCGTGACACTGGCCCGGAGCCAGATCGGGAACGGGGTAGGAGGTCTGCGACATGAGGATGCTGTGTTTTGCTGAAGCCCAACGGATGGGAGCTGGCGGGACAATGCGGGCCTTGCTCGGGGCGGGCTGAAAAATATTTTGTGAAACTGAAAAAAAAGCTTTACAGTCTGCTCGGAAAGCTGTAAACAGGAATCGTTCTCAACAAGGGAACTTTCAAAATTTCAGAGAAAGACATCTGCCCGAGGGCAGAAGGAGAAAGTACGATGAGCAAGACCCAGGACAATCTCATGGCCGCCTTCGCCGGCGAGTCTCAGGCCAACCGCAAGTATCTCGCCTACGCCGCCGTTGCCGACAAGGAGGGCAAGGCCCAGATTGCCAAGCTCTTCCGCGCCGCCGCTGCCGCCGAGACCATTCATGCCCATGCGCATCTGCGCAATGCCGGCAAGATTGGCGACACCGCCGCCAACCTGGTGGACGCTCTCGAGGGCGAGACCTACGAGTTCACCAAGATGTACCCCGAAATGATCAAGGAAGCCCAGGAAGAGGGCAACACCAAGGTCGCCAGGTACTTCGACTTCGCCAACAAGGTTGAAGAAGTGCATGCCACTCTGTACAAGAAAGCCATCGAGGGCGCCAGTGCCTTCACCGGCGACTACTACATCTGCCCCGTGTGCGGCTACACCCATGAAGGTCCCTTCGAGGGTGCCTGTCCCGTGTGCGGCGCCAAGGGCAGCACGTTCGTGAAGGTCGACTAGTCCGGCCGGAGTATACGGCAGACACATTCGCAGAACAATCGGGGGTACAGCCCCCTGTCCCCAGAGCCCCGGCCGTCAGGCCGGGGCTCTTTCGATCGTTGCAATTTTCAGGAATATGTCGCACGATGCTCCATCAATTTTTCAGGAGGGAACGGCTCATGCGTCGAGTACTTACAGGCCTTGCTGTGGCTCTTTTCCTTATGGCGGGATGCGGCTGCAGCCTGTCGAGCCCGGCTGTGGCCGCTCCGGCAAAGCAGCCGGCCGAGGCCGCGCCGGCCCAGGCTCCGGCCAAGCCCCAGCCCAGCAAATTTGACGCCCTGCGCCGCTTTGGCCAGGTGCTTGATTTTGTCGAGCGCTCCTACGTCCGGGACGTGGGCCAGGGCGAGCTTGTCGACGGAGCCATCAAGGGCATGCTCCAGGGCCTTGATCCGCATTCCAGCTTTCTC
Source organism: Desulfovibrionaceae bacterium (assembly GCA_030539415.1). Taxonomy (GTDB): domain Bacteria; phylum Desulfobacterota; class Desulfovibrionia; order Desulfovibrionales; family Desulfovibrionaceae; genus Desulfovibrio. The sequence continues at coordinate 8,092 of JAUNSE010000023.1, read as the reverse complement.
ACGGCGGAAGAGTACAAGGACATGCAGGAGCAGACCTCCGGCGAGTTCTTCGGCATAGGCGTCGAGATCTCCATGGAGAACGGCCAGGTGGTGGTCATGTCCCCCATCGAGGACACGCCCGCCTTCAAGGCCGGCATGAAGGCCGGAGACATCATTCTGACAATCAACGGCCAGACAACGCAGGAAATGACTCTGCAGGACGTGGTCTCGCGCATCCGCGGCCCCAAGGGCACGAAGGTGGATGTCACCGTGCTGCACCCCGGCAGCCGCGAGCCCGTGTCCATGAGTCTTGTGCGCGGCGCCATCCCGATTCTGAGCGTCAAGAGCAAGCGCTTCGAGGACGGCTACTACTGGATCCGCATCACGCGCTTCTCCGAGCGCACCACGGACGAACTGCTCGAGGCCCTGGACGATGCGGCCAAGGAGAGCAAGGCTTCCGGCGGCATCAGGGGGCTTGTTCTCGACCTGCGCAACAACCCCGGCGGCCTGCTCAATCAGGCGGTCAGCGTTTCCGACGTCTTCCTGAGCAGCGGCCCCATCGTCTCCATCAGGGGGCGGAAGGACGGCATGGGCCATGTCTACACGGCCGAAGCCCAGCCCACGGACGTGCACGCTCCGGTGGTGGTGCTGATCAACGCTGGCTCGGCCTCCGCCTCGGAAATCGTGGCCGGCGCCCTGAAGGATCAGCATCGCGCGCTGATTGCCGGCGAACGCTCCTTCGGCAAGGGGTCGGTGCAGAACATCATCCCGCTGGCCGACGGCGCCGGTCTCAAGCTGACCGTGGCCCTCTACTACACGCCCAACGACATCTCCATACAGGCGGAAGGCGTGAAGCCCGACATCGAGGTTCCCTTTGTGGAGCCCGTGAAGCAGGAGAATGACCGCTTCATGCTGCGCGAGGCGGATCTCAACCGCCATATCGAGGTCAAGGGCGCGGCCGGCCAGGACAAGAAGGACGGTGCCCCGAAGACCGAGGATCAGCAGATGCATGATCAGCTGGCCAGGGACAATCAGCTTCGCATGGCCCTGCAGCTGGTCAAGGGCCTGCCCGCCATGCAGCAGATCAAGAACTAGCCGCCGTCCGGGCGGCAGAGCCCGGCGGCCGGATTTTCCGCCATGCTCCTGACCTGAGCGGCCGGGAGCATGGCTTTTTACATTCCAGTGTCTTGCAAGGAGCAACACATGCAGGAAAACAGACTGCGCGTCGGATGCATCGGCTGCGGCAACATGGGCGGAGCCCTGCTTGCCGGCTGGGCCAGAACCGGCCGCTACGATTTGTACGGACATACAAGAACTATGTCCCGCATGGCCCCGCTGATCGAACTCGGCGTGCAGCCCAGGGAGGAGGCCAACGCTCTGGCCGGCGACTGCGACATCATCGTGCTGGCGGTCAAGCCCTATCAGATTGAGGCCGTAGTCGGAGCCCTGGACAGGGAGCTTCTCAAGGGCCGGGTGCTTGTCTCCCTTGCCGCCGGCATCAGCCTTGCCACTGTGAGCAGAGCCTGCGGAGGGGCCTGCCCGGTGGCCCGCTGCATGCCGAACACGCCCGCCATGGTGGGCGAGGGCGTGTTCGCCCTGTGCTATGAGGACAGTGTGACGGCCGCGCAGAAGGAGGCGCTTGACGCTCTCTTCTCGTCGCTTGGCGTGAGCCTGGAGATTCCGGAAAAGAGCTTCACAGCCTTCTCTGCGCTTATCGGTGCCGGACCGGCCTATGTTTTCGAGCTGATGGAGGGCATGGTCATGGCCGGTGTCACCCTGGGCTTCCAGCACAGGGACAGCCGCCGCATGGTGGAGGCCCTGTTCAGAGGCTGCGCACGCATGGCTCAGGAAAATCCGCAGACCCATCTCATTGCCCTGCGGGACAATGTCTGCTCGCCTGCCGGCCTCACCATTGCAGGTGTCAACCGCATGGCCGCCGACGGCCTGTCCGGCAAGCTCGCCGAAGCCGTTTTCGCCGCTGACAGGCGCGGCAGGGAAATGGAAGGCTAGGCGGAAAAGGCCCCTTCTGACAGCGAAGCGCAAGGCGCAATAAAAACAGAAAGACAGCCGTCCGGCACCATGCCGGGCGGCTGTCAGCCATTGGAGTGGAAGGGAAAAACTGAGGGGGCTCAGCTCTGGGCCGAGCCGTCCTGCATGATGTACCGCTGCGAGGGGCCCTTGCCCTTTCGCTCGGCAAGTCCTGAGGAAACAAGCTCCTGCAGATCATACTGGGCGGTGCGCATGGATACTTCGGCGATAGCCTGATATTCCTGCCTGGAGAAGGAGCCGAGGCTTCTCAGCTGGGGCAGAATTCTCTGCAGTCTGCCGGACAGGACTCTGCTGCTTTTTCCGGCCGCAGAGTCGCTGCGGGCGACTCCCTCTTCGGCAGGGCTCTCTGCTCCCGTCTCGACCGGAGCGGAGCTCGCCTTCTCGGCGGTTTCGGGCGCCCGCGCCGGTGTCTCCGCATCGGCAAAGGGCGGAATGGAAGAGGGGGCCGAACCTGAATCATCCGGCCTTGAGGAGCTTCTGGCGGCCCGCACGGCCTTTCTCGCCTCTTCCGCGACCTGCACGCTGTGCTCTTCGGGCTTGTCGGCCTGGTCGCCCAGACGCAGATGGAGCGGAAGAATGATGTCGCCCTCGCAGAAGGCAAGCGCCCTGGAGATGACGTTCTTCAGCTCGCGGATATTGCCGGGCCAGTGATAGTGCATGAGCTGGCTCAGAGCGCCCTTGCTGATGGCAGGAGCTCTGCGCAGACGGCCGGATTCCTCCATGGCCTGCTGCAGGAAGGCCATGATGAGGTAGGGGATGTCCATTTTGCGCTGCCGCAGCGGCGGCGTGCGGATGGTGATGACGGCCAGTCTGAAATAGAGGTCCTCGCGGAAGTTGCCCTTTGCCACCTCTTCGCGCAGGTCCGCGTTGGTGGCGGCAATGACCCGCGTGTTGAAGGGAATCTTCGTGTCGCTGCCCAGAGGATAGATGCAGCGCTCGGAAAGAGCGCGCAGAAGGGCGGTCTGAACCTTGGCGGAGGCCGTGCCGATTTCGTCGAGCATGAGCGTTCCGCCCTCGGCCGTCAGGAAGGCGCCCTTGCGCCCCTGCTTGGCTTCCGTGTACGCCCCCTTCACGTGGCCGAAGAGCGTGTCCATGAGCAGGCTCTCGTCAAGCGCTCCGCAGTTGATGGTTATGAAGGGACCTGCCCTGCGGTCGGAAAGATTGTGCACGGCGCGGCTGGTGAGCTCCTTGCCGGTGCCGGTTTCGCCCATGATGAGCACGTCCACCTGAGAGTTGGCGGCCCGCTGAATGTCCTGGCGCATCTGCGTCATCTCGCGGCTGACTCCGATGAGCCCGTCCTCCGGGCGCTCGATCAGCTTGGGCATGTTGGGCACTTCCTCCTGCTGCACTCTGGCTAGAGTGAGGGAGTCCTGCATGTCGCGCTCGTCCTCGAGAGTGCGCTTCTGGGCAAGCACCTCGTTCACAGCGCCGCGAACGCCGCGCAGCTCCGCCGGCTCGTCGCGCTCCGGCAGTCCGGTCGAGAGGCTCTGCGCGCTGGCGCTGGCAATGTCGTCACGCAGCTGGAGCACGGAACGGCGCAGGCTGCGGCCTATCCAGAAGATGCTGACCGACATGAGGCCGAGCAGGGCCAGGAAGCAGGCCAGGTAGACCTTGCGCAGATCCTCGCCCAGCCGCGTGGAGAAGAAGCTCGGCTCGAGAATGACGACACCGCCCAGCACCTCGGGCTTGCTGCCCTTGCTGCTGGCATAGTTCACGGTCGCGTAGCTTATGGTTTCGGCAATCTGGCTGCCTTCGTTCCAGGCCAGCTCGCTGGTGAAGAAATAGCCCGAGCTGTCGTCCCTGATTCTGTTCATCATCTCCCAGTAGCCGTAATAGTCGGCCTTGGGGCGGAACGCCTGACCGAAGCCCGCGCGCCCGAAGTCGCCTCTGAGACCCGAGCGGACGCTGTCCACAGGCATAGGGCTGCTCGTGCCGTTGAGTTCCATCTGGAAAATCATCCAGCCGTTGTTGTCCACGAAGAGGACAAGCGGGGCCTGTTCATTGGGTTCCTGCCGGATGGCGAACGCGGCTATGGTCTCGCGCAGTATGGACAGATCAACGGAAAGAATGAGGTAGCCGGCAAAGGTGCCGTCGGTCAGAATGACAGGCGTGATGAAGCGCATCACCTGCATGGAGACCTGGAGCTCGGGCTTGTTGTTCGCACCGGTGCTCAGCGCGTAGGTCACTTCGGTGGGCTGGGAGAGAAGGACCTCGTTCTCCTTGGGAAGACGCTTGAAGTGGAAGGGCGAATTGGTCAGGGAATCAACCTGCTGCGCCGGAAAGTCGATGATCTCCCCGTTGTCGGATATCCAGAGATAGCGCTCGTTCGCCTCGCTTCCGGTGCCGGAAAAGGCCGCCTCGCGAAAGCGCATGTCGCCGAGTTCCATCAGCGCTTCCAGCCGTCTGCGCAGCCGTCTGCGGAGGTCCGCCAGACTGGCGGTGCCGGAAGCCAGTGCCGCAAGCAGGGTTATTTTGTCCACAAGTGTCTGTGACAGGGCATAGCCCATGCCGTGCGCCTGAATGTACGAATTCTGCGCAACCGAATCACTGAGAGTGCTCTCGACATCCTGATGCGTGACAGCGAAGATGACAATGGTGCCAATCAGGGGAATCGGCAGGAAGAACACAAGGAGACGCCTGACCAGGCCGGCATTTTTGAAGGCCCGGAAAAGGCTGAAGCGAAAGTTTCGGCGTGAAAGCAGCATTTGCGACATGCGGGAACTCCGAGGGAACGAGTTAATTTTCGTTTGTAGCAAATAACGCTGTTTCATGCAACTTTTTTCACAAAATATAGGCTCTTGGCGGCAGGTTAGAAGTCGCTGTAATCGCGCAATTATCACGCAAAATCACTGCATTGCAAGAAAACGAAAAGAAGGTCATGCCCTGCTCGGAACACCCCCGAAAGGGCGGAAGACGCCTGGCGGGTCCACACGCTCAAAAATACCGGCCGGCAGAGCGGGGCGCCGGCTCGATCAGGGAAATGTCAGGAGAAGGTCTCACTGCGCATATCATCCCGAAAGGACGGCCAGTTCAGAAGAGTGTGGAAACGCGTCATCGGATAGTGCCGAGAGCCGGCAGCGTCTGCCGGCAGAGGACTCCAGAGCCGCTTAGGTCGTGCGCCCGTGCGAACTCCCGCTCCAGAAATGGAAATAATCTCGTGCACGGCATCACAAGGCCTGTCAGAGCAGAGAGGGAGGCTTGTGAATTCATTTCCGGTCCGGGACAGGAAGGAGAAACGGGGCTGCTGCATGGCGCACTTGCCGGAAAGGAGGCGCATTGCCGCGAGGCGGAGAAGAAATGGAGGATGTGTGCGGTGTGCTTGTGCTCGGATGCGAGTGAAGCCCATCTGCGCAGTCAGAAGCGGCATTGCGCAAAATATATGTTCCATGCCGCGACAGGGCGTTCAGGCGGACATGTTGGGCTTCTGTGGATAAAACTCAATGATGACAGTAAGATAAATTGTGAACTACAGTGTGCTGCTGCCATTGAGAGACCGTGAGCGCGAAACAGTGATTGTGAAAAAAAGCGCATTGCGATGTAGCCTGGCCCTGAAAGAATGCGAAAATTTATCGGCTGGCCGATAAAAAATCGATTGAAATTAATTTCACAAGTTGCAGGTCGTTATGTGCCCGGGAGAAAAGTCGTGCTGTGCAAATAATCACGCAATGGCACAGGACTTGCTTAGTTCTCACCGATGTGAACCAGTGAGAATTCACATAACTGTCTCAGAGCAAGTTTTTGACAAGGAGTGAGTCATGACAAAGCTGAGAAAAATCTCCATTTGGTTGGTGGGCTGCTTCGCCACCCTGATGATGTTCGCCCCCAGCGCGGCACTCGCCGCCAAGAAGGCTGCGGCCAACGTCGTCATCGTCGCCGACACCAGAAAGCTGGACGGCCTCATGCTGTGGTGGGCCCAGATGTACAATGACAGCCATCTGTACTTCATGATTCTGACCATCCTCATCATCCCGGTTACAGGCTGCATCTTCGGCTGCCTGGCCGACCTGGTCATGAATCATATCGGCATTGACCTCAAGCACCGCAAGGCTGCCGAATAAGGGAGGGACATATGGACTGGTTGTATATTCTGATGCCCATTTCGGGTTGCACGGTTTTCTGGCCCGGCCTTATCATTCTCGGCCTCGGCGTCGGCATTATCGGCGGCTTCTTCGGAATGGGCGGCGCCTGGATGGTCACCCCCGGTCTGAACATCCTCGGCTTCCCCATGGCTTTCGCCATCGGCACTGACGTTGCCCATATGGCTGGCAAATCCCTCATCTCCACCATGCGTCACGGCCGCTTCGGCAACGTTGACTACAAGCTCGGCCTGACCATGCTCGTCGGCACCGTCGTCGGCGTGGAAATCGGCGCCCAGATCGTCATGCAGCTCGAGCGCCTCGGCTCCGTCGACCAGGTTGTGCGCTGGCTGTACGTTGTCCTCCTCATCCTCCTCGCCTGGATGGTGTTCCATGACATCGGCGTGCGCAGGAAGAAGGAACGTGAAGCTGCCGCCCGCGGCGAGGCCCTCGGCGAGCAGGAAACCGGCATTGACTGGGCGACCCGCCTGCATGCCATCAAGATCCCCCCGATGGTGCACTTCCATCAGGCCGGCATCTACTGCTCCGCCTGGCTGCCCATCCTCGTCTCCTTCCTGACCGGCGTTCTGGCTGGTATCCTCGGTATCGGCGGCGGTCTCATCCGCATGCCCGCCCTGGTCTACCTCGTTGGCTGCCCGACCCACATCGCCGTCGGCACCGACCTCTTTGAAGTTGCCATCTCCGGCCTGTACGGCGCTGCCACCTACACCCTGAAGGGCCGCACCGAGCTCGTCGCCGCCCTCGTCATGCTGGTCGGCGCCGCTGTCGGCGCCCAGATCGGCGCTGTCGCCACCAAGTACATCAAGGGCTACGGCATCCGCTTCGCCTTCGGTCTGGCCGTTCTCGGCTGCCTGTGCTCGGTTGTCCTGAAGCTCATCCAGCCCTACTTCCCCAGTCATGCCAGCTTCATCAACGGCGTGGCCACCGTCGTCGTGCTCGGCTTCGTTACCGGTATCTCCGCCTACATCGCTCTGAAGATGATTAATGGCGCCAGAGAAGAACTCGCCGAAAAGAGACGCGCTGCAGGAAACTAGGAAGGAGGACGCCATGAGAACTACATATCTGAAGCTCGCCGCGCTCTTCGCCTTCTGTCTCAGCCTGGCTGCCTGCGATTTCGGCCAGGTCGAACAGGGCCGCTGTGTGGCCTACAATCCCGACCAGAAAACCTTCACCCTCGTCCTTGACGTGAAGCACGATGTGGTGAATCCCTCCTACACCGGCGGCGTCATGACCTACACGATGCCCGAGGATCCCGCTGAAATCGGACCCGAGCCCGTCCCCGGCGGCCGCGTCATGATTGACCAGGAAAAGAACCAGGTCATCCTGTTCGTGAACGGCAAGCTTGAAACCGTCAACGTCGAGTTCACCAACGTCCAGAAGGACGTGCTGCCCAACAATCCTCTGGTGAAGGGTGCCAAGTACCCCGTCATCAACAAGGAAGAGGGCACCGTGACCGAGTACTCCCGCCGTCTGCGTGAAATCGTGACCTTCAAGGTCCCGGCCGAGTACCTGGATCTCCCCGCGAGCACGTGGGAAGCCGGCGATGAATGCCGCATCTACTACAAGGAAAATGCGAAGCATCAGGCCCTGCGCTTCATGAATGTCTCCAAGACCAACATCTTCAAGAAGTAGTCACAGTGCGGGCCTTCCGGAAGAAATTCCGGAAGGCCCCAATCAGGAGGACAGCGTGAACAATGCATATAAGAGAACCGTATGGCTCATGGGCATCCGCGTTACGGCCAACGTGCTGACACTGGGAGCCCTGTGCGTCGCGATGTACATGTCTTATCTGCATCCGAGCGAAGCTCTCCTGACCTTCTGTCAGTGGTTCTTCGGCATCACCCTCGCCACCTGGTACGTCTGCCGCAAGCTCGGCCAGTATGTGCGCCGCACACTGGCAGACCAGGATGAAGGGCTTGTCCGGCTGCCCGGTCACAGAAAGGCCGCGGTGATGAAATGGAAGATAG
>JAUNSE010000022.1 GCA_030539415.1 Desulfovibrionaceae bacterium | reverse complement strand
AATGTCATTCCGGATTCACTCAGCCGTTCTGCCCAACTCTCTCCGTCAACCCTGCTGCTTCCCGAATTCCTGCTGCGCACTGCCAAAGGCGCAGGACTGCCTGACGACGATGGAGCCGCTCTGATGCAGAATGCGTCCCTCCCCGCCACGGATCAGCCGCAGCGCTTCCTCAGCCGCCCTAAAGCCCAGCGTCCTGAAGTTCGTGCGAATCGTCGTGAGGCCGGGCGCTATGTACGCGCACAGCGGAATATCATCACAGCCCAAAATGCTCACATCCTCCGGCACGCGATACCCCGCTTCCGTGAGCGCCTGAATGCAGCCAATCGCACTCAGATCATTCGCTGCAAAGATAGCCTCCGGCACCGGTTTGCCCGTTTGCAGAAAGTGACGCATCTCATGGAATGCCGTCGCCTGATCCATCCTGCCCTCCAGCAGCTCTACGTTCTGTTCGGGAATGCCGTGTTTTTTGAGCTCTTCCATGAAACCCTGCCAGCGCATTTCGGAGTCGTATCCGCCCCGCACGCCGAATACGTGCATCAGGCGGCGCTTGCCCATGCCCAGCAGGTAAGCTGCCGCCATCTGCCCATGCAGCCTGGATTCGTACAGCAGGCTGGATACGTGCTCGTCACGCTCCTCCACATCGAGAAATACGACGGGCGCCTCCGTAGCCTTGATTTGCTGCCGGGCCTTCTCATCGAGCGCGTGATGAAAGACGATCGCGCCGTCAACACTGTGATCCTGCAGCTTCTGCACGATGGGAATCCCATCGGCAACGAGGCAGATATTCAGCTCGTAGTGATGCTCCCGGCACACCTTATGTACCGAATCGGCCAAAGCGCCATAGTATTCGTCCTTGATCTCATCCAGAAACAGACCGATTTCCCTCGACTGCATCGTTCGAAGGCGCTGGCCGTTGGCATTGGGCACGTACCCCAGCCGCGCTACAGCCTCCATCACCAACTCCCGGGTATGTGGGCGAACGGCCTTCGCGTTATTGAGCGCGTTGGAAGCCGTTGCCACAGAGACGCCGGCTTCACGGGCGACATCCTTGATGGTAGCCTTTCGCAAACAAAGTCTCCTCTCTATGCTCAGGATATGGGACGAATGGAAATGTTTCCGATCTTCACGACACCCCGGAGCACAGTCAGCCGGATTTGACAGGCATCGGCGTTGTACAGGTGCATCCCGGAGAGCACCTGCTCGTACCGCATGCCGCTCAGATCAAATACGCTCAGCAGCGTTCCGTTCTGCCTGACCTCCAGGCGGGAAGGCTCATCCGAAAAACACTGGATTTCCAAATTGGAACTGCTGGTCACATCATAGACGCTGTACTGCGCCCACTCCTCCTGATGCAGCCGCAGAAGCGCGCTGCGCCATGGACCGTCAAACAGGAACTGCTTGTCCCCGTCGTCAAATTGTCCAATGATCTCCATGCCCGTGTCCACCCGGTAGCAGCCCGGCGCATAGGCGGCCGGCGCATGATGACAGCTTTCCTCGGGCCCCGGCATCTCGTCAAAGTCCGTTCCATGGATCTCGCAGCCCGGAGTTCTGAACACCTGCGCGTTGATCTGTTCATTCAGATCACAGTTCTCCATGCGAATGTGGTGCAGCAGCTGATCAAAAATCCTCTGCGCGGTGCTATAATCCGGCTGGGCGCCGCCCTCCAGATACGCTCTGATCATAGACCAGTCGTCCGGTTCATGTACGGAGCATGGCGAGTTGATACAGGTCATCTTCTTCCATGGCCACATCGTCACGCTGATCCCCAACCGAAAGGCGAGCGGCATCATGGCGGAGAACCACGCCATCGTGTTTTCTCCGGTTTCCCCCAGCCAGAGCGGAAGATTCAGCCGCTGCGCAGCCTCCAGATAGGGCTTAAAGGCAGAAATATCCGGCGCGCAGCCGTAGCGGTGGAAGTGGATAACCATATTGGGATCGTAGACGTGATCGAATATGGACGTATCTGTGGCCCAGTGCACCCCCTCCAGAGCGATCATATGCCGCGTGTCATGCCGGCGAATTCGTTCGATTGCCTGCTCGTAGAACTCGCGCAGGCGCGGGATGTACATATCCAGATCCACATCGCCCGGATAGCGAACGGGCCTGATGGGCTCGTTGAGCAGATCGTAGCCGCCGACAATCCAGCGATCCTGATACCGCCGTGCGATCTCCTCCCACAAAGCGAGTCCGCGCTCAAACTGCGCCTGATCGATGAACAGGCGGCACAGGTCGTCGACGGAATCGTCAATATTCGCGCCGGTCTGGCCGCCGGGCGCGGCATGCAAATCGAGGAACACATACAGACCGTACTTCTCGCAGAGATTGAGCAGCGTATCCAGCAGGTGGAAGCCCTCCTCGCGGAAGCGAATCTTCGGCCCCTCTTCAATGAACAATCTGGCGGCAATGGGCACACGCAGAGAATTATATCCCATCTCCGCCATCATCTGCAGGTCGCTCTCCTGAATGAACGTCTCCCGGTATCGCTTCCAGAAGCGCTTCGCATAGGCCTTCCCCGTCAAATCCTCCACGGTCCGCTCGATTCGCCTGGGGCGGTCAAACTGCGCGCAATCCGCCAGATTCCACATATATCCTTCACACAGCAGCCAGTTGCCCAGTCCCCATCCGACCAGCAGCACCGTCTCCCCGCGATCATTGCAAATATTCCGCCCGCAGGCATGCAGAAAACCGCTTACCCGCTCCCGGGATACTTCCTTTTTCATAGGTTCTTCACCTCATCCGCCGTTGAAATCCATATTTAGGATTACTATATCATATCCGCTTAAACGTTTCAAGTGCCGCCCGGGGTATGTATGTGTCTGATCAAACCCGCTTACCCGTTTTATCCAGGCAGAAGACACTCTTCCGGAGACGTTTCATTTTTCTCGCGCAAAACCCACATCGTTTTTATTTTATCGATCAATAATCAGATGAAACGTTTTAATTACAAGGGACAAAAAAGCGCGCTGTGCGCGCCCCACTTTCGAAGCACTTCTCACTCCGAAGCGTTTGTTTCCGTGCTCGCTGCCCGGTAGCATGACGCCGGGCAAAAAGTGCGGATGAATTCCGCACCTTTGACCGTTGCCCGTCACACACTCTCAAATTCCACAGTGCTGATGCTTTCCGCCGGAAGCGTAACAGGATAAACCCTTCCGCTCATGCGCAGGAAAAAGGAGAGCTCCTCCGGCTGCCTGTTCAGCAAAACGGCGGCCACGCCTCCATCCGGGTTCCGGAAAGCCGTGACCTCCACGCGCCCGTCAAACCGGCTGATGCCGATTCTCCGCGCGCCCGGCTGAATATACCGGCTGAAATGGCCGATATAGTCATAGGAAAGATTTTTGCGCAGCTCACCCGTGCGCGTATCATACATGATGGGCGCGTCGCAGAAGTTCCCCACATGGTTGGGGCCGCCGTTCTCGTCGAGCACGAGATTCCAATCCAGGAAAGCATTCATGCCGTGGTTGAGGTTGCCAATGATGTCGTGCGCGTACATCTGCGCATTTTGCAGCTCATGGCCGCTGCCAAACACGCTGTATTCCACACACGCCTCGGAAAAGATAATCTGCTTGTCGGGATAGCGGTCTCGGATCATCTGAAGCGCCTCAAAGTGATCCCCGGAATACCAGTGCACGGCCACGCCGCCGACCAGCCGCTCCATCTCCTCGTCCGAAATGGTCTCGACCGTCCGCTCGTAGGCGCGCTCCTTGTTGTGATCCCAGATGAGCAGGCAGAGCTCCTCAAGGCCGTTGCGCTTGAGGGCCGGCGCAAGATGCCCGCGCACAAATTCCCGCTCCTGCGCGGCGGTAAAGAGGCAGGAATCCCATCTCTGCACGGCCTTGGTCTCATTTTGCACAGAGAGTAAGCGCACATCCACCCCCTGCGCCCGATACGCCTTGACAAAGCGGCAGATATACTCCGCCCAGATCTCCGCGCACTCCGCCTTCAGCTCTCCGCCTTGCACGCGGCTGCCGTTCGTTTTCATCCACGCGGGCGGGCTCCACGGCGTGAGCATCATGGCGATGGGTCTGCCCGTCTCCTTCTGCGCGTCCGCGATCAGCGGCAGGACATACCTGCCCGCGCGCGAAATGTCCATTTCCGAAAGCGCCGCGCCCTCCGCCAGGGAATCATACTGCTCCGTAGAAAAATCACAGCTGTCAATCGACGTGCGCCCCAGCGAATAACGCAGCCCATCCCGCGAGAAATAGGCGTGAATCAGCTCCCGCTTCTTCTCCTGCGGCATCTGGGCGTACACATATCCGGCAGCGTCCGTAAACGCGCCGCCAAATCCATTCACTGTCTGATACTGCACGTCGGGATAGAGATTGACCAGGTCCTTTTCCCTTTCCGTCTCCATCCCGTCGCAGGCAATCTCCTGCACGGTCACCGTTTTCTTCCGTTCGGCAAAGAGAGTTGTCGTCTGTTTCATGCTTGTGTTCCTTTCATGCTTGCTGTCCGTCATTCCCGCAGCGCGCAGGACCGGCGCACGATCACACTGCCCGGAATCCGTTCAATCCGCCCGCTTTCCCCTAAAAGCAGCCGGATGATCTCCGCGGCCGCCGTCTTGCCCATGGCTTCCATGTGCGTGCGGATCGTCGTCAGCTCCGGGGTCACAAAGCTCGCGAGCAGGTTATCGTCACAGCCGATGATGCTCACATCCTCCGGCACGCGGATGTGGAAATCATGCAGCACATCGAGCACACCGATGGCGCTCAGATCGTTGGCGGCAAAGATCGCGTCGGGCAGCTTGCAGCCCGTCAACAGATACTGATGCATCTCCCGGTAGGCAGCCGCGCGCTCAAAACGTCCCTCCAGCAGGTTTTCCTTCCTCAGGGAGACACCGTTTTCCCTGAGCACATCGTCAAAGCCGCGCTGCCTTTCCACGCTGTCGTAATTGCACGGGAGGCCCTGGACGTGCATCAGATCCCGATGGCCCAGCCCCAGCAGATACTCGGCCGCCATACGCCCCGCCTCGTAGGAGTGATAGAGCACGCAGGAGACATTTCTCCGGCAGAACTCCTGATCCAGAAACACGATCGGCAGGCCGCAGTCGAGCAGCTTCTGGCGCTGCGCGTCATCCATCTTGCCGCAAAAAATCAGGGCGCCGTCAATCCGGCTGGCGTTCAGCCGCCTCAGGATATCCTCCTGTCCGCGGATCAAATAGATCTCCAGATCATAACCGTACTGTGAAAGCTCGTAAAATATGCTGTCGGCAAGGTTGCTGTAATAGTCGCCCGTCATGGAGCTGACAAACAGGCCAATCACGCGGTTGATGCTCAGGCGTGGGCGCTTTGCGTTCTGTCCGGAGGTGTAGTGGAGCCGCTCCGCGACGGCCAGCACATGCTCGCGCGTCTTGGGGTGAACCACCTGGGAGTTGTTCAGCGCATTGGAAACAGTCGCGATCGACACGCCCGCCTCCCTGGCCACATCCCGGATACTGACTTTGCCCATGCTCAAACCGTCCTTCCGCTCGCCTGCTGTCTGAAATCACACTCGACTTATCATACGCTCACAGGGCAAAAATTGCAAGAGGGCAGAATCCCAAAATGGGGCAAATGCTGCCGGAAAGGAAGCATCCCCTCCGGCAGCATCCACTCAAAGCCGGTAAACGGCTGCAGTATTATTGATAATTGTACTCCTCGCAGTACTCCTGCCACTGCTCCTCAAAGCCCTCGCGGCACACGTCAAGGCCCGCGTCGGACACCTTCTGACGGAACTCGGCGACAGCCGCGTCGACATCGTCGACCAGGCCGGCCTGCAGGGGAGCCAGATACTGACGCATCACGGCGGACACAGCGGCGCGCTCTGCGTCATACTCGGTGTAATCCTCGGTGAAACCGTCCCAGATGTTGATGTTCGGGAACTTGGTCTGCTCGCCCAGGACAGCGTACTTGTCGAACATCTCCTGCAGCGCGACGTCGGTCTCCTTCGGGAGCTTGTAGCTGCTCACGCGCAGGTTCCAGGTGTTGAAGCCCTCGTAGGGGAACTTGTCGGACAGCTCCTGATAGATGCCGTTCTCATCGACGGCGTAATGCGTGCCCTCGATGCCGTACTGCACCAGGCGGTTCATCTCTTCATCGGTCATGAGGTAGTTGAGCACCATCATGGCGCGCTCCGGATGCTTGCAGGAACGCAGGATCGCGGTGCCGTTCTGGGTCGCATGGCCGGGATAGATGACGCCGGTGGTCTCGCCGTAAGCGATGTAGGCGCTCTCCCACTCGGGATGATCCTTGGCAAAGTTCTGGGCAGAGGTGATCTGCTTGTGGGGTTCATGCCGGCGACTTCCGCCACGGCCAGGCCGTTGTCATAGGCCTCGTTGTCGTTGGTGTCGGACAGAGCGGACTTGGACCAGAAGCCCATGTCGGCCCAGCGCTTGAAGAGCTTGCAGTCGTCCACAAAGTCATCGGAGAACCAGTAATCATAGACATCGGACGGGGTGTCGTAGTTCGCCGTCAGGCCGTAGGGCATGCCATAGGGCGCAACCCACGGATACTTGACCGCCAGCAGATAGGCCAGGTCAAAGCCGATGTTCAGGCTGGCGGCAGCCTCGGTGTTGGTGGGACGCAGCAGGCCCTGGCTCGGGTCCTGCGCCTGGATGCCCGAAAGATACGCTTCGATGTTCTCGATGCTGTTGGGATAGGGCAGGTCATACTGGGCGCGCAGATCCTCGCGGTACTTGATGCCCAGGGAGACGTATTCCGACCACAGGCTGGGAATCGCGTACAGCTCGCCGTTGACGCGGCACATGTTCAGGTTGCCCTCGCCGCACATCTCCTTGAGCTCCGGGGCGTAGGTGTCCAGCAGATCATCAAGCTCCAGGAACGCGCCGTTGTTCGCGTTGAGGCCGTAGTTGATCCAGTTGGCGATGTAGATCAGGTCGGCGCCGGAGGAAATCAGGGTGTTGGCATACTTCTGCTGGAAATCCGTCCACGTCGTGAACTGGAATTCGATCGTCGTGTTGAGCTTTTCCTTGAGCTTCGCGTTGATCGCGGCCTCGACAAGAGCCTGATCGGCGGGCGCATCTCCAACCTCGTAGATGATCAGGTGGACCTCTTCGGACAGGTCGTCCTCAGCGCTGGCAAAGGCGCAGAAGGACAGACAGAGCACGAGCGCGAGCAGGATGCTCAGTAAACGCTTGACATTCATCATGGATGACCTCCTTATTGATGTCTGTTATTTTAAGACGGCAGGCTTGACGCCCTGACGCCCTCAGACCGGAATCAGCCCTTCACCGCGCCGACGGTGATGCCGGAGACGAAGTAGCGCTGGACAAAGGGATAGAACAGCAGCACGGGGCCGGTGGCAACGACCGCCATGGCCAGCTTGACCGACTGCGTGGGCAGATCGCCCGTGTTGACGCTTGCGTACTGCGCCATCTGTTTGATCGCCTGCGTGGAGTTGACCAGATCGTACAGATAGAACTGCAGGGACCAGGTGCTTGAGTTGGTGGAGAACATGGAGGCGCGGTACCAGTCGTTCCAGTAGCCGAGCGCCTGGAACAGGCCCACCGTCGCCAGGCCGGGGCCGAGCACCGGCAGCACGATCTTCCAGAAGATGGTCCAGTGACCGGCGCCGTCAATCTTGGCGGATTCCACCACCGCATCGGGCACCGCGCCGACGATGAACGTGCGCATGAGGATCACGAGGAACGGGGTCATCAGCGCGGGGAACCAGATGGCCAGCGTCGTGCCGCGCAGCCCCAGCACGTTGGCGTACATCAGATACCACGGGATGATGCCGCCGCCGAAGATGGTGGTAAAGTAGATCAGGAAGGAGACCGTATTGCGGTACTTGAACTCCTTGCGGGAGATCACATACGCCGTCAGCGTGATGACCAGCAGGCCCAGCACCGTGCCCATGAACGTATAGTAGACGTTCATCTTGTAGGCCTGGATGATATCCTTCGGGGTTTTGAAGATGGTGTTGTAGGCCTCCACCGTGAACTCGCGCGGGAAGAGGCTGAAGCCGTCGCGGATGATGGCCGAGTTGCTCGTGAAGGAGCCGGAGATGATGACGATAAACGGCAGCACACACAGGATGGACAGGATCGTGAGCAGGATGCCCTTGATCACGTCGAACACCATCGTGGAACGATCTTTGATTTTCATGCTTCTCTCCTCCTCTCAGAACAGCGCATACTCAGGATTCTTCCGCTTGATGAAGAAGTTCGTGAGCATGATGACCACAAAGCCGAACAGCGACTGGAACAGGCCCGCCGCCGTGCCCATGCCCATGGAGAGCGGCTGCGTCGTGGTGATGCGGTAGACGTAGGTATCGAAGATATCCGTCGTGGAGAAGAGCGTTCCGTTGTTGCCGATCATCTGATAGAACAGCTCAAACTGTCCCTTCATGATGCCGCCCAGCGCATAGAGCAGCAGGATGATGAACGTGGGCTTGAGCAGCGGAACGGTGATGTACCAGATCTGCTGGTAGATGTTCGCGCCGTCGATCTGCGCCGCCTCGTAGTAGTCGGACGAGATGCCCGTGATGGTCGCCAGGTAGACCACCATGCCGTAGCCGATGTTCTTCCACAGATAGAAGACGGTGATCAGGAACGGCCAGTAGCCCGGCGTGTTGTAGAAGTCGATTCTCTGCCCGCCCATCGAGGTGACCAGGTTATTGATGAGACCCACGTCATACTCGAACATGTTGAACACCAGCACGCGCAGGATGACATAGGAGACAAAGTAGGGCATGAAGATCAGCGTCTGCGAAACCTTCTTGAGCCGCCTGCTGGCCACATGGCTGATGAGGATGGCGAAGAAGATCTGCAGCACGTTGCCCACCACGATGAACACCAGATTGTACAGGATGGTATTGGTGGTCAGGTGCACGATCTCCGAGCGGAAGAGGAAGCGGAAATTGTCAAACCCGACGAACGGGCTGGCAAACAGCGAATCCCTGAAGTTGAACTTGGTAAAGGCGAAGTACACGCCGAACATCGGCAGATAGTTGTTGATCAGGAAGAAGCCGAAGCAGGGAATGAGGAAGACGAACAGCAGCCAGTTGCGCCTGAGCTCCTCCATGAAGCCGTGCTCTTTATAAAACACGCGCTCCTCCTTCTCCAGATTCTTGCTCACCAGATAGGCAGCGGCGCTCAGCAGGGTGACCGCTATGCCGGGCCACATCACGGTGAACGCGGATACGCCGTAAGACCGGTTGCCAAACCAGCACAGCAGCATCGTACCTACGCCGGAGAGAAACGCGAAGATCATGCCCTTTTGCAGCATGCCGCACCGCTTCAGATCCCCCTTGCTGCGGTTCAGCCCCGGAATCAGCACCAGCGCAAGGCCGTAAAGCAGGAGGAAAACCGCCGTCACGCTGATAATCAGCAGCAGGAAGGCATAAGGCCCCATCAGGCCCTTTCCGCTGTCCTGCACAAAGGAGAGGAAGGTCAGCGAAGAATACGCGTTCCCCAGTGCCGCCGCCGTTTTGCTCTTGAGCTGCATGGCCTCGTGGAGGGCCTCTGCGTTGTCGATGTGTATCCACGGCAGCATGGGAAGGAACAGCACCAGAATCAGCAGCGCGCAAAGCGACGCAGCGATCAGCCTGCGATCCATACCGCGCGGCGCGATCCTCGCACCGTCCTTCGTTTCCGTCTTTGTCATGACGCATTCATCCTTTCTGCCCGAATTCTTTTAAAACGTTTTATTCTGCGTTAAATTTAACACTTTTAACAGAGCTTGTCAAGGGATAAAGGAAATTTTATATTGCAATTTTATTCAAATTGTCCATTCCATCTCCTTTTCATCGGTATTGATGACAAATTCCACCGGCCAAACAGCGGGCATTCTTCCTAAAAAACGGAGCTATTCACGAAGAACAGCTCCGGGAATCACTCCGTTTCCTTGGTAAAATAAACCGCGTCAGTGGGCATCATAACCTGTTTTCGTATCGTGCCCAGGAAGGGCCGCCTGGTACTCCGCAGGCGTCATGCCGGCATGCCTGTGAAAGACATCCTGAAATACCGTGAAGAAGCGGAGAAGCGGTTCGCGGAAGAAATGCCGCGTCCTTCGACGCGCAGCGCACCGGACAGGGCTGTGCAAGCCATTCCGGTTGGAGCCGCGGACGGGCCCGGGCGCCGCAACGTATATGCGGTTCTCCATGACAAACATCATCCACGACCGCAAATCGATTTCGGATCGGCCCCAAAATCAACCGCTTATGGCACAAAGAGGGGGATTATCACGCGAGCGCCCGGCCTGTTTGACACATAAACGCAATTATATCCCATTGAAAAAGGTCTGGCGGCGATGTACAATGGGATTAGGATTCATCTTTAAGATGAAGAAGAGGAAGGACGTATGTCCTCGAGCCGATGCCAACAAGCCTGGCACGCGGTTCCCGCACGCGTCAACCGTGACCGGCGGCCCCCTGACCGTCAAGCCTGGGCGGGAAGCGCCTTCAATCCCCATCCCATGGGGGAAACAACGCTAAAATGCCGCTAAGCGGCACTCAAATCATCTCGCACACCATGGTCAAAGGAGGATATCTCTATGCGGAAAATCTCTGCAATCAACCAGGACTGGGTGTTTATCCACCGGGCCGGCTGCACGCCGGACACAATACCGGACGGCGGTGAAATCATCCATCTGCCCCACACATGGAACGCGGTGGACGGCCATGATGGCCATGCCATCCACATCAAGGCCGGGGATTGGTCCAAGGGGGATCTTACCCACGCGCCCGCCTCCCAATATGACCGGGGCAGCTATTGGTATTACAGGCGCTTTTCCTCCCCCGTGCAGCCTTTGCCCGGCGGGCGGATCTATGTGGAAATCCCCGCCGCCGGCCTGCAGGCCACCGTCTATGTGAACGGACGGAAGGCCGCGTATCATGAGGGCGGCTTTTCCGCCTTCCGCGCGGATATCACCGACCTGTGCACGGCTGAAGGGGACAATCTGCTGGCCGTCAACGTCAGCAATGAATATCGCTCAAACGTCTATCCGCAGCACGCCGATTTCACCTTCTACGGCGGGCTGTACCGGGGCATCAGCCTGATCAGCGTGCCCAAGGCCCATTTTGATCTGGATTTCTTCGGCGGCCCCGGCATCAAGGTAATTCCGTGCCCTGCGGAGGGGGATTCCGCGATATGGGACATCACCGCCTATGTCAAAAACGCGGATGAAAACTTTACGATTCAGTACAGTATCCGGGATGCATCCGGCAGGGAGGCCGCGTGCGCCGTCCGCCCCGCCACGGATTCCCACATCGCCCTGCCGCTGCCCCACGCACAGCTGTGGAGCCCGGAGCATCCGTACCTGTATACGGTCACGGCCAGCCTGCTGCGCCGCAATGAGGTCGTGGATGAAATCTCCGTCCGCTCCGGCATCCGGAGCTTCTCGTGCAGTCCCCAGGATGGATTTTTCCTGAACGGAAAGCCTATGCCTCTGCGCGGTGTCAGCAGGCATCAGGATTGGCTGTACAAGGGCAACGCGCTGACCCGGGAAGACCACTTTGAGGATGCCCGGATCATCAAGGAACTGGGCGCCAACTCCATCCGTCTGGCCCATTACCAGCATGCGCAGGATTTTTACGATGCCTGCGATGAGCTGGGCTTTGTGGTGTGGGCGGAAATCCCCTTCATCACCA
This sequence comes from Desulfovibrionaceae bacterium, assembly GCA_030539415.1. Lineage (GTDB taxonomy): Bacteria > Desulfobacterota > Desulfovibrionia > Desulfovibrionales > Desulfovibrionaceae > Desulfovibrio. The sequence continues at coordinate 2,495 of JAUNSE010000022.1, read as the reverse complement.
TCATGAATGACGACCCTGCCGCCCATGAAAACTGCATCAGCCAGATGCAGGAGCTGATCATCCAGAATGCCCACCACCCCTGCATCTGTTTCTGGGGGCTGTCCAACGAGGTACTGCTGGCCGGCAAACTGAGCGACAAATTGGTGGAAAACCATCGCGAGCTTAACGCACTGGTCAAGTCCCTCGACCCCACCCGGCTGACCACGCTGGCCCACGTCTCCCACACACCGGAGGACTGCGGCCTGCACGATATCACGGACGTGGAAGCCTACAACCACTATTTCGGCTGGTATGTGGGCAAAACGGAGGACAACGCCCCGTGGCTCGACCGATATCATGCCCGGTATCCCCGGCGCTGCATCGGCGTATCCGAATACGGCTGCGAAGGGATCATCACCTATCACGGTGCGCATCCGGCGTGCAAGGATTATTCGGAGGAATACCAGGCCCTGTATCACGAAGAAATGGCGCGGATATTCAGTCTGCGCCCATGGGTATGGGGCAGCTACGTGTGGAATATGTTCGATTTCGGCGCGGCTGCCCGCAACGAGGGCGGCGTAGCGGGCCGAAACAACAAGGGCCTTGTCACCATGGACCGAAAAATCAAAAAGGACAGCTACTACATCTACAGGGCCTACTGGAATCCGGAGCCCATGGTACACATCTGCGGCAAGCGCTATGCCCAGCGCAGCGGCGATACCACCCAGATCCGCGTGTATTCCAACCAGACCACCGTGGCGCTGTATGTCAATGGTACGCTGACCGGCACGCAATCCGCTGACAAGGTGTTTGTTTTCGACGTGACCCTGCGTCCCGGCATGAATACGGTGACAGCCTGCGCCGGCGAGCTTTCAGACACCGCCGTGCTGGAAAGGGTGGAACGCGAACCGGACATCTACACGGCGCCCCGCGCAGATGACGATAAGGAGAGTCGAGATTAAAAAGGATCTGCGCGGCGTTTATGCGGCCGATGAGGCTGTTTCACAGTTCATGCCGGAAGACGCCGCTGCCGACGGTAAAACCGACGCGCGGCGGTAAATCGCGCATCACAAAGGGGATCGGGAAACCGATCCCCTTTATCAATCGGATGACCGCCTATTTCCCGTCTCATCCGTTCTCCCGCTCCGCGCATAAACAAATTGACAAAGATATCCAAATCGTTCTATAATGAATTCATCAGAAAAACAGACGTGGAGGGAATTCCCATGCTCAAGAAATGTGTATCCATCGCGCTTGCGCTCGTCATGCTGCTGCTGCCGATGACCGCCAGCGCGGTGACGTGGGGAGAGATTGTCGCTTCCCTGAACAACACCAATACCTATACCGGCGGCGGCGTAACCGCCCAACGGAATAAAGATTCAAATAGCGTCAGCGTGAGCGGCGGCACCATTGAGGATGTCATCTTCCAGTTTGATCCCAATGATCCGGACAGCGCGCCCTCGGGCTCCTATCAGTTCAGCGGCGTCACCGTTGCCGGAAGCGTGCTGCTGATCGATTCCGCCAAAAGCGGCGATTATCAAATCAAATTCGATCAGGACTCAAAGATCACGGTCGACAATATCGTCATGACCTCCTCCGGCGGAACCGGTGTCCTTTTCAATGAAGGCGAGCTCTCCGCGGAGCAGGCTGCCATATATGCCACGAACAACGGCACGTCCATCCTTTTGAACGACGGCAAGCTGTCCACATCGACGATTGGCGCCGGGAGCGAAAATGGCATCGTGTCCGTGAACAATCTTGAAAACGGCACCATGAACGCCGATGTGAATCTGTACGCCTTTGACGGCGAACAGACGCGTTCCTCGGGCAGCGTCATAAATGACGGCGAGCTTAACGGATACATCTATGCGGACAGTTCCGATTCCGCCCGCCTGTATGTGTTGAATCTCGAAAACGGCACCGTAAACGGAGGCGTGTATATCGCCTCCACGGGCAACAGCTCCGTGAATCTGACGAATCAGGGCACCATCAAGACGCAGGATGACGGCGGATATGCGCTCGTGCTCGACATTTACGATCAAAGCAGCGTTTCCACACAGTCAAAGGGCAACTCCTCGGTTTCCAATGGCACGATTGAAAACGCGATCGTCTACCTCAATACGCCGGACGGCGCCAAGCCCACGCAGGATCAGATCAACCAGGCCTTTGAAAACATCGATCTCAAGCATCTCGCTAACAACCTGACCACCGAGCTGTGGACATACGACGACGACGGCAATTGGGTCGCCCGCTACTCGATTGACGAAAACGGCGTGGTCACGCTCGTGGAGAATCTCACCACCGCGCCCGCGGACAGCGACGACGATGCCGAGCCCTCCGATGAGATGATCCGTCATTGGATGGAAGAAAAGCGCAAGGAAGAGGCCGTCGGCGGCGTGACCGGCAGCCCCTACGTGCTCAAACAGCTGTATCTCGGCTATCATAGCCTCGATTTGTGGCTGTACGACAGCGCGGGACAGAAGATGTACTTCTGGGAGCACCTTTCCGCTGTCGGA
>JAUNSE010000441.1 GCA_030539415.1 Desulfovibrionaceae bacterium | reverse complement strand
GGCCGGCAGGACAGGCCTGCGCTGCGGGCTGCCGGTGTCCCCCCTCTGAACGGGGACAGCCGCTCCCTGCGGAATGTACCAGCAGAAATACCAACAGGATGTATCGGCGCGGGGACCTGCCGGCAGTCTGGAAGCATGAAGGCAAATGACGTCCCGCGGACGAAAAAGCAATAGAAAAGCGGTCTTATGAACTTCATCAGGTTCACAAGACCGCACTTTCCGCATGTATGGTGCCGGAGGTGAGAATCGAACTCACATGGAGTTGCCCCCGGTGGATTTTGAGTCCACTGCGTCTACCAGTTCCACCACTCCGGCATAACTCTGCTATCTACACCGGCCCGCATGGCTAGTCAAGGCAGTCGCACAGGGTGCGGATGCGCTTGTCCTCCAGACGGATGTTGCCGGCCGCCATCTCGCGGCGCAGTTCATTCAGGCGGTTCTCGAAGTTCTTGGGAAAGCCCCTGCTCTTGCGGTACGCCGGATTCAGAACCAGATCGACGCCACCGTTGGCAAGGTCGTAGACCAGAATCTCCTTGCCTTTGAACTCGCCCCTGGCCCTGGCGAGCGTCAGCTCCTCCACGGCCCTGTCGTAGCGCTTCACAATGGAGAAGGGGATGCGCTCCGGAGCGGCGGAAAAGTGCTCGCCGTCCGTGCCGGCGGCCAGCATGGATGTCGCGGCCAGGGCGCGCAGGGCGGCTTCGGTGCCGTAGCCCGCGGCCACTGCGCACAGGCCCGCGTTCTGGGCGGCAATCTCCCCGAGCGCGGCCGCGGGGGAGCCGCCGAAGCCCGTCTGGCGGCGGACGACGCGCATGTCCGGAGCCTGCACCTGGGCGCCGGCCATCCAGGCGGCAAGCAGATTGTCGTGCACCGGCCCCTCCTCGTCCTCCAGCCAGCCCAGCTTCTGGCCCGGGGCGAGCAGCATGACCGAGGCCGCGCCGGCCAGGAAGGCGGCCTGCTCGTCGGCGAAGGTCACGGACATGATGTTGGGGGCGCGCACGCCGGTGTCCACGCAGCCGAAGGAGACGCGGCGGTAGTTGGCGGCATTGTCGCGCAATATCATGTGCAGGCGCGGCTCGGCGAGCAGCACGAGGTCGCTCGTCTCCGCCGCCTGGCGGAAGATGGCTGTCTGATCGGCGTCTGGCGGGCAGACCACGACTCTGGCGTCGATGTCCGCCTTTGCGGCGGCGCTCTCGAGCCCCTTCTTCATGAGCGTCGCCATGCCGCCGTCCCCGGCGCCGCTTTCAAGCAGCAGCGCCACGCGCAGCGGGGTTGCCAGGGCAGAATGCGCCGTCAGGCACAAGGCGGGGAGGGCGCAGAGCAGAACGAGCAGAACGAGAATGGGCAGGGAGCGGTTTTTCCGCGTGCCGAAGGCGGCTTTCAGCATGTGTTTTCCTCTGTAAGGGTATGGCGGGCCGGCCGACGTCCGGCCCCCGCCGTGAACGGGTGCTCTAGCAACACGCGGCCGGGGCGGCAATCCCGGATGCCGCGCCCGCGGGGAGTCCGGGTGCGGCAGAAAGACCCGCAACCGCCGTCCGGACAGGCTGTTGCGCGCCGCGGGGGTGGGGTGCCGGGGACGAATGTGAAAAAAATGGTTTTTTGAAAAAATTATTGGCGCCAAACCGTTCGCCGAAACCTGTCCGACGCCCTGTTGTAACACAATCGTAACAAAAGCAATTAGTTGAATTCACGTTGTTTTTTACAGGTCAAAGGAAGGGCGCAGAGGGCCGGAATCCGGAAAAAGACAATAAAAAAAGGATAGTTGGCAAGTATGTTCTAAAAGGCTAGAGTACCCGGTGCAGTCAGTGGGGATGACGCGGTTCTCCGGCGTCGCTGTTCCCTGGGGCGCATCCCTGAGGACGCCCGCCTGCAGAAAGGTTAACGGGGGATTCCCACAGTGCAAAGACATGGCATCTATTTCGACCGTCAGGACGAGGACATCCTGAGACTGGTCAACAGAGTTCTCGAGGGCCGGACCCAGACTCAGGAAGTCTTCGCCGACCCGCATCTGCATCCGCACGGCATCAAGGAGCTGGTGGACTCGCCGGTGGCCCGCATGGCCTACGCGGTGGTCAACCTGCTGCGCAATCTCGAGGCCGGCAGAACGCAGGCGAACGACCGCCTGCTGGGCCTGCGCATCCTGTACGACGAGGTCATCAACTCGGCGCACACGAGCCTGTGCCGCAACACGGCCCGCGTGCTGATGCAGATCATGAAGGACATCGTGCGCGCCCACGGCAACGACGCGCGCCAGCTCATGCTGGCCCACGACTTCCGCGCCGCGGCCCAGGGCACGCCGCGCATCGTGCGCCGCCTGCTCAAACGGTACAACCTCCCCGAAATGAGCGAGGAGTGGAACCAGCTGGCGTTCGACGACCATGTCTA
>JAUNSE010000440.1:260-2391 GCA_030539415.1 Desulfovibrionaceae bacterium | reverse complement strand
GTTTGCGTCATGCGGTTGGCCCGGACGGCATGATTCCCGCGGAAGGCCGCGCCCTTCCCCGTCCCGCTCACCTTCAACCCGAAGAGAGGATGCCTCATGTACAGACTCTTCAGGATGGCGGTTCTCGCCGCGGTCGCCTTCGTGTGCCTCGCCCCCCTGGCGCAGGCCGCGGAAAAGCCGCAGGAGTGGGAGCTCGTCAACCCCACGGGCGTCATAGAGAAGGTCTTCATCGACCCGGCCGCCCGCATCGACACCCTCGAGGGCAAGACCATCGCCCTGCGCTGGAACGGCAAGAACAACGGCGACCTTCTGCTCGACCGTCTCGGCGCCCTGCTCGAAAAGCGCTTCCCGACCGCGAAGATCGTGCGCACGCACCGGGACATGGCCGAGCAGAACGTCAACAAGATCACCGCCACCCAGGCGGAGTCCATGCGCATCACCAGAGCGATGCAGGATGTGAAGCCCGATCTCATCATCGCTTCCCAGGCCGACTGAGGCAGCTGCACTTCATGGCTGGTAGTTGACCAGTCCAACGCGGAAAAGGCAGGCATCCCCACAGTCACCATCGTCACCGAACCCTTTGTCACCCTCGCGCGCGGCACCATGAAGAGCCAGGGACTGACGGACATGTGCTTTGTCCAGGTGCCGCATCCCATCGGCATGATCAGCAGAGAAGAAGTCGAAGCCAAGGTTGACGCCGCATTCGAGGACATTGTCGCGGCCGCCACAACCTGGAAGGCCATCAAGCCGACGGACATGAAGCAGGATGCACCGTATCCCGCCAGAACCTTCAAGTTCACGGGCACCTACGCCGACGTCAACAATCTTTACCAGAAGCGCAGATGGTCGCTGTCCCTGCCCATCGTGCCGCCCACCGTCGACAGGGTGCAGGCGATGCTCAAGGGCACCAAGCGCGATCCGTCCGAAGTGGTCTGGGTCGTGCCGCCCCGCCAGGGCATGCTGACCGTCGAACTCGTGGCCGCGCTCGGCGTCATGGCCGGCGCGAGGCCCGAACACATGCCGCTGCTCCTGGCCGCCGTCGAGGCCATGGCCGATCCCGACGCCGCCTGGCGCGGACCGACCACCACCACGGCGCCCACGGTGCCGATGTTCTTCATCAGCGGCCCCATCATCAACGAACTGAAGCTCAATCCGGGCACCGGCACGGCCGGCGCCGAAAATCCCGTCACCAACGCGCTGGGCTACTTCGTGAACCTGGTCGGCGACGTGGTCGGCGGCTCCGTCCCGCCCAGCATGGACAAGTCCACGCACGGCACCTCGGCCGACATCGTCGCCATGGTCTTCACCGAGAACATGCCCCAGAATCCCTGGAAGACATCGTACGCCGTCGAGGCCGGCTTCAAGCCCACGGACAGCGTCATCACCCACTTCTCGGCGTATTTGAGCGGCTCCAACATCGACCACGACTCCAAGACCGGCGACCGTCTGCTGACCACGCTCTCCACCGGCGTTCTGGGCCAGGCCTCGGGCATCTCCTCGTGCCTTGCCGACTACGACATGAGCTACGCCGTCAACAACAAGGTCACCTTCGCCTTCATCGTGCTCTGCCCCGAGCATGCCGCCACCATAGCGAAGGACTTCCCGGTCATGGAGGACGCGCGCCGCTTCATGGTGGAGACGGCCCGCATGCCGTACCGCTACTACTCGCACGAGACCTGCGTGCCCGGACCGGATTTCGGCCCCTACAACGACGACACCATCATCCCGAGGTTCAAGAAGACAAAGTCCATCAAGTTCTTTGTCTCCGGCGGACCAGGCAAGCAGTCCCAGATCTGGGTGCCCTTCCCGCAGAACGCGCGCCCGATCTCCAAGCTGATCGGCGAGACGGCCCAGGACTAGCCGTCCGCCGGCGCTGACAGCAGAAGACAGAACCCCGTTCGTCCACCCCGTTTGTCTTCCGACGGGCCGGATGCGGCAGAAAAGCCGTCTCCGGCCCGTCCTTGCTTCGGCCCGGGGATGCCGGCGGACGGGACTCGGGCCCCAAAAACAAAAAGAGGGCGCATGGCCCCCTTGGCGCCGGTCGTTCCGCCGGGCCCGTGCCCTTTGCGGCCGGCTTTCCTTCGCGCGGCGGGCGGGCCTTTGACGTCTTCCCGAACGGGAGTTTCACGCA
>JAUNSE010000440.1:0-250 GCA_030539415.1 Desulfovibrionaceae bacterium | reverse complement strand
TAGAGAGATTCCTTCAGGCGTTCCGGGCAGCTGGCCCGGATCAGGCCCTTGGCCAGCTCCGTGGCGGCGTCCACCACCGGCACGCCGTTGAGGCTGGTCATGGTCAGGGCCATGGGCATCTGCGAGTCGCCGATCAAGAGCACGTCGATCTTCTCCTTTTCCACGAGCCGCTCGGCCACTTCCATGAGCGCCGCCGTGGCCTCCTCGCGCACCGGATCCGAGAAGAAGCAGATGCCGAAGGACGGGTCGT
>JAUNSE010000439.1 GCA_030539415.1 Desulfovibrionaceae bacterium | reverse complement strand
GAAGGAGAACGAGCGCGACCTGCTGGACGTGCCCGCCGAGGTCAAGGAAGGCATGGACCTCATCTTCGTGGAGCATGTGAACGAGGTGCTGCCCCTGGCGCTCGCCGCGGACCGGGAGGAGATCTTCCCCGGCGCCTCGGCCGAGCCTCTGTGGCGCACCCTGCGCGCGGACTTCGCCCCCATCGCCAAGGGCGGCGAGAGCTCCGCCTCCCCGGCCTGCCCGGCCTGATCGGGGAAGCCCTGTTGAACGCGCTTGTCACCCTTCTTGTCCCGCCCTTCCAGAAACTGACCTACGGCCTGCCGGACTGGTTTCCCGCGTCGTTCTGGAAGGTCGGGCAGCGGGTGGCCGTGCCCCTGGGGTCCGGCCCCCTGAGAGCCGGCGTCATAAGCGCCCTCGATGCGGAGGCGCCCGAGGGCGTGCGCCTGAAGAACATCTGCTGGCCGCTGGAGACCGAGCCCCTGCTCACCCCCGGCCTGCTCGCCCTGCTGCTGGCCGTCTCCGACCGGCACTGCCTGCCGCCGGGCGCGGCCGCCGGGCAGATGCTGGCCTTTCTGCGCGAGCTCAAAGTGAGCCTCAAGCGCCTGGACATCCAGCCCGCCCGCCGCGGAAAGAACGCGAATAAGGCTTCCGACACAACCGGTGAGGCGGACGGCGCAGCCGCATCCGCCGACACCGAGACCGCCGAAGACGAGGTAGACGCGCCGGCAAGCCTGGCCGAGCTGGCCGGCCTTGCCGAGGACGGAAGCGCCCTGCCTGTCTCCGGCGGAAAGGCAGCCGGCGAGAAGATCAACTACAGCCTCTCCGATCTGCGCGACGCGAAGCCCGCCCTCAAGAAGAAGCTGGCCGCCCTGCTCGTGAAAGGGCAGGCCAACATGCTGCCGCCGCGCCAGGACGCGGCCAAGAGCGAGCGCTGCGTGCTCGCCTGCTCGGCCCCCTGGCCCGTGCGCCCCAGCGCGAAACGCCAGATAGCCTGCCTCGAGTACCTCATGCTGCACGGACCGGCCAACCGCCGCTCGCTCATCCGCGAGCTCGGCCAGGGCGGCGCCGAAACGGTGGCCCAGCTCATCGAGCGCGACCTGGTGCATCTTGAGTCCGACTGGGACGATCAGCGCTCCGAGGAGCTGAACGAGCGCCTGCTGGCCCCTGCGGCGTCCTTCGCCTTCACCCTGACCGAGGCGCAGCAGGCGGCCGTTGACGCCGTGAAGCCCCTGCTTCTGAGAGAGAAGCCCGGATACCGCCTGCTCTACGGCGTCACCGGCTCCGGCAAGACGGCCGTCTACATGGCCATCGCCCGCGAGGCGCTGGCGCTGGGGCACTCGCTCCTGCTGCTCGCCCCGGAAGTGGCCCTGGCCCACAAGCTGCGCCGCGACTTCGCCCTGGCCCTGCCCGAGGCGGACGTGGTCTTCTATCACGGCTACCAGAGCCAGATCCGCCGCGAGAACACCTTCCGGGCCATGGCCAGAAAGCGCACTCCCTGCATTGTCATCGGCACGCGCTCGGCGCTCTTCCTGCCCATCCCGAAGCTTGGCTGCATAATCATGGACGAGGAGCACGACGCGGCCTTCAAGCAGGAGGACCGCATCCCCTATCACGCCAAGGAGGTGGCCTGGTTCCGCGCGAACGAGGAGAAGGCCCTGCTGCTGCTGGGCTCGGCGACGCCCGACCTCAAGACCTGGCACGCGGTCTGCGAGGGCAGGCTGCCCGTGCTGCGCCTGCCGGCGCGCATAGGCAACAGGCCCCTGCCGCCCGTGCAGCTCGTGGCCATGGAAAAGCGCCGCTTCATGGACGAGAAGGACACCCTGCTGGCCGCAGAGTCCCTGAAGGCCCTGGACGAGACGCTCGCCCGCGGCGAGCAGGCCATCATCCTGCTGAACCGCAGGGGCTACGCGCCCCTCATCTACTGCCCGGACTGCCGCAAGGTGCTCTCCTGCCCCAACTGCTCGGTGGGCCTCTCCTACCACCGCGACATAGGGCGCCTGCTCTGCCACTACTGCGGCTACACCCTGGACTTTCCGGCGCCCTGCCCGGACTGCGGGCACATGAACTTCCTGCCCATGGGCGAGGGCACCGAGCGCACGGCCGACTATCTCACCGCCCGCTACGGGCGCGAGGTGCTGCGCTTCGACCGCGACTCCACCCGCCGCGAGGGCGCCATGGAGGAGATGCTGGCCCGCTTCGCCGACCATCAGGCCGACATTCTGGTGGGCACGCAGATGGTCTCCAAGGGCCATCACTTCCCGGACGTGACCCTGGCCGTGGTGGCCGACGGGGACTTGGGCCTCTCCCTGCCCGACTACCGGGCCGCCGTGCGCACCTTCCCGCTGCTCGTGCATTCGGCCGGCCGCGCCGGCCGCGGCGAGAAGCCGGGGCGGGTGCTCATCCAGACCCGCA
>JAUNSE010000438.1 GCA_030539415.1 Desulfovibrionaceae bacterium | reverse complement strand
TGCTTGCTCTCGCCAACGCTCAGACCGCCGATTGCAAAGCCGTCGAAATCCAGGGCGCAGATCTCCTCTATGGATCTGGTGCGCAGATCCTTGAAGAAGCCGCCCTGGGTGATGCCGAAAATCAGATTGTGGGCCGTGCCCGCCGGATAGGCCTGTATCGCTCTCTGGGCCCACCGTGTGGTGAGGGCCAGACTTTTTTCGGTGTACTTGTAGTCCGCGCCGTACGGCACGCACTCATCAAGCACCATCATGATGTCCGAATTCAGCGCACGCTGTATCTCCAGCACCTTTTCAGGGGTGAAGAGATGCCTGGAGCCGTCAAGATGAGAACGGAACTCGACGCCCTCCTCGCGGATGCGGCGCAGATCGCTCAGACTGAAGACCTGGAAGCCGCCGCTGTCGGTGAGAATGGCGCCGGGCCATGAGGCAAAGCCGTGCAGACCGCCGTGCCGCCCCACCAGTTCGTGGCCCGGACGCAGATAGAGATGATAGGTGTTGCCCAGAATGATGGGGGCACCGATCTGCGCCAGATCGTCCGGAGCGACCGCCTTGACCGATCCCACCGTGCCCACGGGCATGAAGATCGGTGTGGGGATGTCTCCGTGGGCCGTGTGAAGAACACCGGCCCTGGCCAGTCCGTCCTGATGTATCAGCTCATATGGTCCCGCCATTGCGCCTCCTGATGATGCTGCCCGGAGATCTCCCCGAGGCAGCGTTTGAGATGGCCCCTTTTCGCCCAATTTGACGGCCGGTGCAAGAGCTGTTCTGGGGAGGGACGGCAATGTTTGCCTTGCGTCCCCTGTCCCAACAAGGTAGACATGTGCGTCCGCGGCACCTGGTGCCGTTTTTCCAAGCATCTCATGCCAGACCGACGCCGTCCCCCTCCAGTACCGGTCTCCCCTTACCATAAGGAACGCCAGAATTATGTCCTGCCTCTTCACACAGGCCAAATGTCATGTTGACCTTGCCGCTGTCCGCCGCAATTTCGCCCGTTGCGGCAAACCCGAAAACCTCATGCCCGTCGTCAAGTCGGACGCATACGGACACGGCCTTCTGCAGGTCGCCCACTGTCTCGCTCTTGCCGGAGCAACACGGTTCGCCGTCGGCTACTGCGATGAAGGACGGCTCATGCGGGAGCACGGACATACCGAGCGGATACTGCCGCTCATGCCTCCCATCAGCGACGACGAGTGGAGTCTGGTCCGCAAGTACAGCCTGACTCCGCTGGTCTGCAGCTTCGAGGAACTGGAGCGGGCAAGGACCGTCGGCACCGAAGCCGATCCCCTGCCCGTGGCCATCAAGCTGGAAACCGGCATGCACAGGCTCGGCTTCAGGCAGGAAACGATTCCCGCCCTGATTGACCGCCTCAAATCATCTCCCACGCTGAAACCCGCGATGTGCGTCTCGCACTGCTCCTGCGCGGACATGCCCGAGAAGCAGCCGCACACGGCGGCTCAGATCTGTCTTTTTTCGGAAATGGCCGGCACGCTTCTGTCGGCCTTCCCCGACATCGAGCGCAGCCTTTTCAATTCGGCCGGCACTCTTGAAACCGAGTTCCGCTGCAATATCTGCGATATTGCCAGGCCCGGCATCATTCTCTACGGCGGGAACCCCTTTGCCGGCACGCAGCAGGAGCGTCTAGGCAGCCAGCTGGAATGGGCCATGAGCCTGAGCAGCGTTGTCCTGCAGGTCACCGAACTCAGAAAGGGCGAAGCCGTCTCCTACGGACAGACCTATGTGGCGCAGAAGGACATGCGCCTGGCCGTTGTCGGCGCGGGCTACGCCAACGGCGTGCCCAGGGCTCTGTCCAACAATCTGTCCGCCCTCATCAGGGGACGCCGTGTGCACGAGGTCGGCAGAGTGTGCATGAACATGATGATGTTCGATGTGACGGACATGCCCGAAGTCCGGGCCGGCGACACCGTCTGGCTCTGGGGAGGCGACGCCCTTCCCGGCGAGAGTCCCGTCACCCCGCAGGAATGGGCCGATGCGCTGGGAACGATATCCTACGAGCTCCTCTGCATTGTCGGGTCCATCAATGCCAGAGTCTATACCAGCTGATTGTACCGGGACGGCGCGCCGCGCCTCCGGAAAGACGCACAGGGAGCCCTGTCTAGAAAGGACGGGGCTCCCTGTGTCTGCAAAATTCACCGCGGCTGCCGTGCGGCAGTCCCCGGACCGGCCGGACTACTGCAGAATGCCATTCTCCGAAGGGAGTGACTCGTAGGCAGCGGTCAGATCCTCAAAGGCCGTGTACTCGCACTGGTAGAGCAGCTTGACCGTCCCCACGGGACCGTTGCGCTGCTTGCCGATGATGACTTCGGTGGGACTGTGAAGAAGACGCGCCGCCGGCTCCACATGACCTTCCTCGTCGGTCTTCTTGCGCTTGGCATAGACAT
>JAUNSE010000021.1 GCA_030539415.1 Desulfovibrionaceae bacterium | reverse complement strand
CCGGCTTCTTCGACCGCGGCATGGTCAACGCCCTCTATCTTTCCTGCTACTATGCCGGCGGCGTGCTGGGCTCCTTCATTCCGGTGTTCATCTACAGCCATTTCGGCTGGACATACGCCTATGCGGCCATGCAGCTCGTCCTTGTGCTTTCGTTCTGCGTGCTGCTCAGAGCCTGCCGCAGATATCCGGACCTTTTCCCGCACTAGTCCGGCGCTGTTTCTCTTCTTCCGCCCCGTCAGGCTGCAGACCTGGCGGGGCTTTTCTTTTTCTGACCGGCCCTTTTCCTCACGCGCAGCATCCCTCTTGCCAGACAGCGCAGTATAACGGTATGCAAACAAACATGCAGGCCCGGCGCGCAGGCACGCTCCGGCAACGCCGGCAATTTTTCCGCACACATTCTTTCAGGAGAAACACATGGACTTTTCCGCTCTCGTCCGCGAGCGCTACTCGGTGCGCTCCTTCAGTGAACGTCCGGTCAGCAGGGAGCAGATTCTCGCCCTGCTCGAGGAGGCCCGCTTCGCCCCCACGGCAGTCAACTACCAGCCTCAGCGCTATCTTGTCCTGAGCACGCCCGAGAGCATGGAAAAGCTCGCCCGCTGCACCAAGTACACCTTCCACGCTCCGGCCGCCATCATTGTCTGCGCCGAGCCATCGTCCGCCTGGGTGCGCCCCTACGATCAGGACAATGCCGCCGTGGTGGACGCATCCATCGCCGCGACGCACCTGATGCTGGCCATTCACGATGCCGGCCTCGGCACCACCTGGGTGGGCCATTTCGACCCGGCCGCCCTGCGCGAAGCCTTCGCCCTGCCCGACGGGCTCGTCCCTGTGGCCGTCTTCCCGCTTGGCTGGCCCGCGGAGAACTGCAAGCCCTCGCCCAAACATGCCCAGCGCAGGACCGTCGAAGAAATCACGGCCTGGGAGACCTTTGCCTGAAAGGGATGATGGCACCGAAATTTTTCTTTTTACGGCACTTTTTTACAACATATTGATATTTCAATGTTTATTGACACACCAGACGGGGTGCAGAATCAATAAATAACGTAATATCAATATAGTAGCAAAAATCAGCCCTTTCGTTATCTCCGGGCCGCTCTCTAGCCCAAGCGCATGTTCTGTGATACAAAACAGACAAGTCTTTTTCCATACTTTTTCCTGCATTGGAAAACAGCATCGTCAGACTGAAACAACAGAATCGCCCCCGGCCAGTCCGGGCGCAGTCAAGCTTTTATCCTTATGACAAGAGAGGTTCCTTCCATGGCCATTTCCTTCACCGCTCCGTCCGCAAAGTGGTTTGCCTCTTCCAAGCCCGCCCTTGCGCCCACGGCCAATGCCGGCGCCATTCATTTTGACGGCCTGAACGGCGGCAACAGCTTCACCATCATGGGAAAGGATCTTGTCACTCCCTGCGGCTACGGCTTCTATTCCGCCGGCCGCATCTACATGCATGTCGGCTTCGCCGAAACGCTTGATGCCGGCGAATGGCTGTTCTACAGGGTCGAGCTCGACGGCAAGTTCATGCTTGTCCACTCCCCCATCCTGGATCGCGATGTGATTGTTCTTCCGGTCTCCGGCACGCTGACGGAGCGCACGTTTGAAAACGTCCGCATGCAGGGCAACAGCAACGGCTCCTACTCCTTCTACTACACCCCGCCTCAGAAGGACGAGGTGTGCGTGAGCACCATCGCCCCCGGCGACTGGCTGTCCGAACACATCGATCCCGTCCTCGTCAATGTCAGGGAAACCGACAACTTCGTGATGATCACCTTCTCGCCCCGCAACGAGGGCGACAACTTCCCCATGGAAGACTTCCTGTACACGATGGTCGTCAACCGCTTCACCGGCGAGTTCCTCGGCCGCGGCCTGCGCAGGGCCTACTATGCCATGCCCTCGCGCTACGACTCCTACATCGAGCTCGGCTACGCCTACGGCCCCGTGGGCGAACACGACTGGTGGCCGGTCCTCTACCAGGATCTGTGGGCCATGACGCTGAAGACCTCCACCCAGCCGGTCTGGACCTTCGGCAAGGACCGCATCTCGGTCAACTACCGCAACGGCCGCGCCTCGCAGAAGTTCGAAATCCAGTAGGCCGCCGTCCGGCGCCGACAGTCCCAGTGCGACAGAAAGGCCGCGGAGCATGCTCCGCGGCCTTTCATCTTTTCCGATATTTCCGTTCCGGCGCTGCGGGCCGCGGGGGAACCGCGGCGGGCGCCGGAGTCTAGCCGCCCAAGTAGGCTGCGCGCACCTGCGGATCGCTCAGCAGTTCCTTGCCCGTGCCCTGGAGGGTGATCTTGCCCACTTCCAGGATGTAGGCGTAGTCGGCCACATTGAGGGCCGCGTAGGCGTTCTGCTCGACGAGCAGCACGGTGACGCCGGTCTCGTGGATGCGCGTGATGATGGAGAAGATTTCCTTCACCAGCAGCGGCGCAAGTCCCAGGGAGGGCTCGTCCAGCATGATGAGGTCGGGCCTGATCATGAGGGCGCGGCCCACGGCCAGCATCTGCTGCTCGCCGCCGGACAGGGTGCCGCCCTTCTGCCAGCTGCGCTCCTTGAGGCGCGGAAAGAGCTGGTAGACGCGCTCCTTGTCCTTTTCGATCTCGCTGTTGTCCGAGCGCGAGTAGGCGCCCAGCATGAGGTTCTCCTCGACCGTCAGATGGGGCAGGATGCGGCGTCCCTCCGGAGAGAGGGAGATGCCGCGGCGCACCATGTTTTCGGGGCGCAGGCCGAGAATGGACTCGGGGCTGTCTCCCCGCTTGCGCGAGAAGAGGATGTCGCCCGACACGTGGCGGTTGAGGCCGGCCACCGAGCGGATGATGCTGCTCTTGCCGGCGCCGTTGGCGCCGATCAGAGTGACGATGGAGCCGCGCTCGATGCTGAGGCTCACGCCCTGCACGGCGGCGATGCCGCCGTAGTTCACGCGCAGGTCCTTAATTTCCAGCATGATGTCTGACACGGTTGCCTCCTACTGGCCCTTGACGAAGTCGTCGCCCAGGTAGGCGCGGATGACTTCGGGATTGGACTGGATGTCCGCCGGCTCGCCCTCGGCAATCAGGGCGCCGTACTCCATGACCCAGATGTATTCGCACACGCCCATGACGACCTTCATGTCATGCTCGATGAGCAGAATGGTCAGGTTGAACTCGTCGCGGATCTGCTTGATGAAGTGCAGCAGCTCCAGGCTTTCCTGAGGGTTCATGCCTGCCGCGGGCTCGTCCAGCAGGAGCAGCTTGGGCTCGGTGGCCAGCGCGCGGGCAATCTCCAGACGGCGCTGGGCGCCGTAGGGCAGGCTGCCCGCCTTTTCGTCCTGCTGCTCGCCGAGATCGACCTTTTCCACCAGCTGGCGGGCCTTCTCGCGGATCTCGCGCTCCTCGCGGTAGTAGTTGGGCAGGCCCAGAGCGGCCATCCACCAGGAGCAGCGGCGGCGCACGTGACAGCCGACCATGACATTCTCGAGCACGCTCATCTGCGTGGACAGGCGGATGTTCTGGAAGGTTCGGGCCACGCCGCGGGCGCAGACCTGATTGGGATGCAGGCCCTTGATGGATTTGCCCTCGAACAGCACGTCGCCCTCGGTGGGCGTGTAGAAGCCCGAGAGAATGTTGAACATTGTCGTCTTGCCGGCGCCGTTGGGGCCGATGATGCCGCAGATGCTGCCCTTGGGCAGGGCGATGGACATGTCATGCACGGCGACGATGCCGCCGAAGCGCATTGTCACGTCCTGCGCAGCCAGGATGGCGTCCTTGGGGGAGGGGATTTTGAAGCTCACTGTCCGGCCCTCCCTGTCGCGCTCTTCCTGTTGAAGAAGCCGGCGATGCCCTTGAAGGTTATCTCGCGCGAGCCCATGATGCCCTCGCGCCTGTAGAGAATGATGGCGAGAAGGACCACGGAGAACACAACCATGCGCATGCCCGGGATGCCGGGAATCTCGAAGCTGAAGAACTCCATGGGCTCCTCGATGGCGCGCAGCCATTCCAGAAGCACGGTGATGATGCCGGCGCCGACGATGGAGCCGGAAAGCGAGCCCAGACCGCCGGCCACAACGAACATGAGCACGTTGAAGGTCAGCAGGAAGTTGAACATCTTGGGGTCGATGGTGGACAGGTGGCTGCCGAGCAGCGCGCCGCCCACGCCGGCGAAGAAGGCGCCCACGCAGAAGGACATGACCTTGTAGCCGAAGACGTTGATGCCCATGACGCTGGCCGCGATTTCATTGTCCCTGATGCAGCGCAGCACGTTGCCGAAGTTGCCGTAGACAAGCCTGGCTATGACCACAAGGGTTATCAGCATCCAGATATAGCACGTGACCAGTGTCGCGTGCTCGGGTATGCCCTTGATGCCCAGCGAGCCGTTGGTGATGGGCGTCGCGTTGGTCAGCAGCACGCGGATGATTTCGGCGAAGCCCAGGGTGGCGATGCCCAGGTAGTCGTCGCCAAGCCTCAGCACGGGCACGGCGATGATGAAGGCGAAAATGAGGGCCACCACGCCGCCCATGAGGACGGACACCCAGAAGGGGGTGAAGAGTTCGGAGAAGGGCCACATGACCGGCTCCAGAATCCACATCATTTCCTTCTGCTCGGGAGGCAGCACGCACAGGGCGGACATGTAGGCGCCCAGGGCCATGAAGCCCGCATGCCCCAGGGAGAACATGCCGGTGAAGCCGTAGATGAGGTTCAGGGACAGGGCCAGAATGGCGTCTGCAGATATAGAGCTGGTAGTCGCTCAGGAGCATGTTGGCGTTGGCCAGAGCGAAGCCGATCAGCACCATGAGGACTATGGAGATGAGAGTCGTGCGGTTCAGCTGCATCAGATCTTCTCCTTCATGTCGTCGCCCAGAAGGCCCGTGGGCTTGAAGACCAGCACAAGGACCAGGATGATGAAGGCAAAGGCGTCGCGGTAGCCCGAGAGCTCGGGCATGAAGGCGATGGACATGATTTCCACAAAGCCCAGGATGACGCCGCCGATGACGGCGCCCTGCACTGAGCCGATGCCGCCCACAACGGCGGCCACAAACGCCTTGAGGCCGGGCATGATGCCCATGTACGGGTGCACCTGCGGGTAGCGCAGGGCCCACATGATGCCCGAGGCGGCGGCCAGGGCCGAGCCCACGGCAAAGGTGAAGGCGATGATGTTGTCAACGCGCACGCCCATGAGACGGGTCGTTTCAATATCCTTGGATATGGCGCGCATGGCCAGGCCGGGCTTGGTCTTGTAAATGATGTACAGCAGGGCGGCCACAAGCACGATGGTCATGCCGGGCACGAAGGCGGTCAGCTTGAGGATGCGCACATTGCCGAACTGCCAGTCGGACAGAAGCCAGTCGGGCTGCAGCACGGGACGGGGCTGGCCGGTGAAGATCACGACGGCCAGACTTTCGATGAAGAACGAGACGGCAATGGCGGAGATGAGCGCGGAAATGCGCGGAGCGTCGCGCAGCGGCCTGTAGGCCACGCGTTCGACGATGACACCGAGCAGGCTCGCGCCGGCAACAGCCACAATAGCGGAAATGCCCCACGGCCAGCCAAAGGCGAAGGTGCCGAAAAAGACAAAATACGCGCCGACCATCAGGATATCGCCATGGGCGAAGTTGATGAGTCTGAGCACGCCGTACACCATGGTGTAGCCGATGGCTATCAGTGCGTACAGCGAACCCAGGGTCAGCGCGTTGAAACAGTGCTGAAAGAACATGTCAAGGCTCATGGGGCCCCCGGGAAGCAAGGACGCGCGAAACGTCCCCGGTCGATAAAAATGCAAGCCGGGCGAACATTGCTGTCCGCCCGGCGTATGAAGTGAAGGGCGCTATCTGGGCGAAACTTCGGTCACGTAGACGCGCTCGCCGTTCTTGTACTCGATGATGCCAACGGGCATCTCGGCGTCATGCGTGGCGTTGACGGTCAGGGTGCCCAGAGGAGTGGGCAGGTCCTTCGTCTTGGCCAGGGCGTCGGTGATGGCCTGCTGGTCGGCGGAGCCGGCGCGCTTGATGGCGTCGAGAATCACATAGTAGGCATTGTAGCCCAGAGCGGCGTTGACATTGGGATCCTGGCCGGGATGAGCCTTGTACCAGGCCTCGGTGAAGGCCTTGGCCTCGGCGCCCATGTCGGCCTTCTTGGCGTCATAGGGGAAGGTGGTGTGCAGGAAGCCTTCCACGGCCTTGCCGCCGATCTTGATGGTGTCGGGGTTGTCCATGGCGTCGGCGCCCATCAGGCGGAAGGTGGCGCCGAGCTCGCGGGCCTGCTTCATGATGATGGCGCCTTCGGCGAAGTAGGCGGGCATGAAGACGACGTCGGGCTTCAGGCGGATGAGTTCGGTGAGCTGGGCGGTGAAGTCCTGGTCACCGGAGCTGTACTTCAGCTTGGAGACAACCTCGCCGCCGAGCTTCTTGAAGGAGCGCTCGAAGAAGGCGGACAGGCCCACGGCGTAGTCATTGGTCATGTCCATGAGCACGGCGGCCTTCTTCAGCTTCAGGTTGTCGTACACGTAGGTGGCCGCAGCGGAGCCCTGCCAGGGATCGATGTAGCACACGCGGAAGTAGTACTTCTTGCCGAGGGTCACCAGCGGGTTGGTGCAGCTGGTGCCGACAACGGGGGTCTTGCCCTTTTCGGCGACTTCGCCGCCGGCCATGGCCAGGGAGGAGCCGTAGGTGCCGATGATGGCGTTGACATGGTCGCGCTCGATGAGGCGCTTGACGGCATTGCCGGCTTCGACCTTGTCGGACTTGTTGTCAACGACAACAAGCTCGACTTCCTGGCCCAGAACCTTGGGCATTTCCTGCTGGGCGAGCTTGATGCCGTCAAGCTCGAGCTGGCCGCCGAAGGCGTTCTGGCCGGTCAGGGGCAGATAGACACCGATTTTGATGGGACCCTCGGCCATCGCAGGAGCGGCGCCAAAGGCGAGACCGGCAGCGGCGACGAGCGCCAGGAGGGAAGTACGGAATTTCATACGGACTCCTCGGTTAGAAATAGGTCAGACTTTTTTTTCGGGCACCCAATGCTCCGACCCGCCGACCGGCACGGCACCGGGGGAGAGCGCGGCCGCCCTGCTTCGGGCGGGCGCGGGGACTGTGCAGCACAAGGGCAAATGCATCAGGTGATCAGTTTTTTTACGCCAGAACCGGGCAAAAGCACAAGAGCCAAATTGGCTCCCGCCCGGACTGGAAATGACTGTCCGGCAGCCGCGTGCAGGGCGCCGCTGCATCCCGCGGCACTTGTCATCCGCCTATGATTCTGCGCGAATATCCGCCCGTCACGCGCTTTATGAACCAGACGAGGCCCATGCAGAGGGCAATCTCAACGGCAAAGGTGACCATTGTGGTGAAAACAAGACCGTTCGGGCTTGCGCGCAGGAAGAGCGCGTGCAGACTGTCGCGCGTTGCCGCCGACACCATGTCGTGGAGGAAGTAGAGGGGGAAGCTGTACCGGGCCATGAGGTCCATGAACAGACTTTCGAAGGAAAGGCTTTCAAGGGCGGTGATGACAAGGCCTCCTATGGCCAGGCGCTGCACATAGTAGGCCGTCTCCACGCTGGCCAGGCGCTGATGGTAGAATTCGGAGCACAGGGCGAGGCTTGTCCCCAGGGCGATGAGGGCCAGCGCCTTCCAGTGGTCCTTGAGAAAGCCGACGCAGGCCTCGCGGTGGCGCGAGAAGAAGACGCCCAGCAGGAAGGTCGGATAGAAGAAGCAGAAGTTCCGATAGAAGTCCGCCAGATCGTCGCGCGGCACGAAAAGGGGGACGAAGGCCGCGGCAAGGGTCAGCAGGGCGAATATCTGGCCGCGTATGCGGAAGAGCACGGGAGAGACCAGATAGACCAGCATGATGAAGGGGATGTACCAGTAGGTGACGCAGGCCGTGCCCAGCAGATAGGAGAGCGCCACCTCCTTCGAGCCGGCCGGAGCGCTGCCGAAGTTGATGAAGGCCGGAACGGGAACCGAGAGGGTGCACAGCAGCAGGGACGCGGCAATCAGGATCGTCGAGAGCACCAGATAGGGGCAGAGGACGTTCTTCACCTTGGAAAGGTAGAAGTCGCGCAGACGAAACTCCCGCGTCTGATAGATGTAGTCGAACAGGTAGCCGGAGATGAAGATGAAGTAGAGGGTGCTCGAATGGAAGAGCACCGAGCGCAGGCATTCGAGCACCTGGCGCTCGTTCTCCAGCCCCTCCACCTCGGGAGAGAACCAGACATGGGCGCCAAGCACCGAAAAGATGGCAAAGGCTCGGAAGTAGTGGAATGTCCTGTCAAAAGTTCTGTTCACGAAACAAGGTCTCCAGTGCATGCGGAGTGGTTCCGGCCCGCGGCCGGTCTCCGGGTCTGCAGGTCGCCGTATGACAATTGAAAACGAATGTCAATTTTCACACAAAAATAAAACATGCGTCTTCCCCGGCTGTTCCGCGGGCCGGTCATGCATCCGCCGAAAATCTCATGCGCATCGCGCCCACTCTGATTGAACAGGCAATCAATCTATCTTTCCCTGCACCGCATACTTTACCATCTTTTTCACATGGGATTTCCAGAAATCCGGCTGATACAAATCTTCTCAAGTTCTTTTTTTCTCTTTTCATGTTGTTACAAATATATAGTGTGAATACACAAGCTTACTCGAAAATGAGATTTGAGCTGTCACTTTTTTTCAAAAAACTCTGGACTTTTCTTTGCTTTTTCGTGTATAGATAAAGCATAGGAAACTTCTCTTCCCCCATATAGAGAGAAGGGACAGAGCCAATCCTGTCTTTTCTGGTCTTTTGCGGGCCGGAGCGGCACACTCCGGCTTGTTCTGCGGACAACATCCGCCGAATCCGCCTTGAAAAACCAGTCAGGACTCAAATTACTGCAACTTTATCCAGAAAAACACTCTATCTTACAGGAGCCAAGGCCATGAGTGATTTCAAGTTCCCCGAAAAGTACCAGCTTTTTTACGGCGGCGAATGGAAGGATGCTTCCGACGGCAAGACCCTGAACACCACCTGCCCCGCTGACGGCAGCCATCTGTCCAGCATCGCGCAGGCCACCAGGGAAGACGTCGACGCCGCCGTTGCCGCCGCCTGGAAAGCCTTCGAGACCTGGAAGAACGTCAGCGTCAAGGACCGCGCCACCATTCTGAACAAGATTGCCGACATCATCGACGCCAACACGGAGCATCTCGCCAAGGTCGAGTCCCTCGACAACGGCAAGCCCATCCGCGAGACCATGAATGTCGACATCCCCATGGCCGCCCAGCACTTCCGCTACTTCGCCGGCTGCATCATGGCCGAGGAAGGCACCTGCAACTTCCTGGACAGCAATACCCTGAGCATCATCGTCCACGAGCCCATCGGCGTTGTCGGCCAGATCATCCCCTGGAACTTCCCCTTCCTGATGGCCGCCTGGAAGCTGGCCCCCGTTCTGGCCAGCGGCTGCTGCACCGTGCTGAAGCCCTCCAGCGAGACCTCCCTCTCCGTCCTCGAGCTCGCCAGACTGATTCAGGACGTCATCCCCGCCGGCGTGTTCAACGTCATCACCGGCTCCGGCAGCAAGTCCGGCCAGTACATGCTCGAGCATCCCGGCTTCCGCAAGCTGGCCTTCACCGGCTCCACCGAAGTGGGCCGTCAGGTCGCCCTGGCCGCCGCCAACCGCATCATCCCGGCCACCCTGGAGCTCGGCGGCAAATCCGCCAACATCTTCTTCGATGACTGCGACTTCGAGCTGGCCATGGACGGCCTGCAGATGGGCATCCTCTTCAACCAGGGCCAGGTCTGCTGCGCCGGCTCCCGCGTCTTCGTCCAGGAAGGCATCTACGACAAGTTCGTGGCCGAAGCCGTCAAGCGCTTCAACGACGTCAAGGTCGGTCTGCCTCTGGATCCCGAGACCCAGATGAGCTGCCAGATCAGCAAGCGCCAGGTCGAGAAGATCCTCTCCTACGTCAAGATTGGCGAGGAAGAGGGCGCCAAGGTCCTGTGCGGCGGCGTCGCGGCCACCGAGGGCGAGCTGGCCAAGGGCTGCTTCCTGCGTCCCACCCTGCTCGGCAACGTCACCAACGACATGCGCGTGGCCCAGGAGGAAATCTTCGGACCCGTGGCCTGCATCATCAAGTTCAAGACCGAGCAGGAAGTCATCGACGCCGCCAACAACAGCGTCTACGGCCTCGGCGGCGCTGTCTGGACGCAGAACATCAACCGCGCCATCCGCGTCTCCCGCAGCATCGAGACCGGCCGCGTGTGGGTCAACTGCTACAACGCCATTCCGGAAGGCGCCCCCTTCGGCGGCTACAAGGAATCCGGCATCGGCCGCGAGACCCACAAGGTCATCCTGCAGCACTACACCCAGATGAAGAACATCCTCATCAATATGAATGAAGCTCCCACGGGCTTCTATCCCGTGAAGTAGCACACGCGGATCCTCCCTTTCCGCGAGGAGGCAGGAAGCAGTTCCTGCCTCCTCTTTCTGTTTCTCCGCCTCAGGGCCAGGCGGACTCCTTTCGCTCATTCTCGGCCTGGCCGTCCATGTTTCATGCCGCGCAGCGGATCTGCTTTTCACGTTCCGGACAGAGTCCGCCAGCATTTAACAGGCATTATCCCGAACACCCTCTCCTCTTTTCCTGCAAATCTTTCATTTATAAATTACAGCAACAGAGTGTGACGCATATTTTTTTCGTTCTGCATTTCACTCTTCGTCTGCTCAATGCATTTTTCACGTTTCTGCTGTCTGCAGTACTTTGTAACTCGCAGAACAGCAGTTCTTGATCATTTGCATGCCGGCATGTAGAATTTGAAAAACACTGTCATCCGGCAGCCCCGGCCCGAGGCCGGCGACCGGCACGGCCACCACGGAGGAGAGCCACCATGTCCGACATCGCACTGATTACCGGCGCAGGCCGCGGCATAGGCAGGGCGTGCGCCCTCGGCCTGGCCGAGGACGGCTACGACATCTGGCTCAACTACCGCTCGAGCCACAGGGAGGCGCTGGAAGCGGCCGCCCTCATCGAGAAGATGGGCCGCCGCTGCCTGCTTCTGCGCTTCGACGTCACGGACGCCGAGGGTGTGGCCAGGGTGCTGCAGCCCAGGCTGTCCGAGGAGACGCCGGCCGTTCTGGTCAACAACGCCGGCTACAACCGCGACGGCATGTTCGGACTCATGTCCGACGACGACTGGAAGAACGTGCTCAATGTCCATCTGAACGGCTTCTTCAACGTGACCCGCCTGCTCGTGCCGCACATGATACACGCCCGCAGGGGGCGCATCGTCAACATCTCCTCCGTCTCGGGCCAGGCCGGCAACGCCGGGCAGGTCAACTACTCGGCCGCCAAGGCCGGTCTCATCGGCGCGACCAGGGCGCTGGCCAGGGAACTCGGCAAGCGCGGCGTGCTGGTCAACGCCGTGGCGCCCGGCATCATCGACACGGACATGGCCAAGGGGCTGCCCGTCGAGGAGATGACGAAGGCCGTTCCGCTGCGCCGCATGGGCACGGCCGACGAGGTTGCCGGCTGCGTGCGCTTCCTGTGCTCGAAATGGGCCACCTATGTGACCGGCCAGGTCATCGCCGTCAACGGCGGACTGTACATGTAGGAGGGGCATGAGCGACTGCGTTGTCACAGGCGGCGGCATCTCCGGCATGGCTGCCGCCCTTCTTCTTGCCGGCGAGGGGCGGAAGGTGCGCCTCATCGAGAAGGCCGCCCGTCCGGGCCCGCTTCTGCGGGGCTTTTCGCGCGGCGGCGTGCATTTCGAGACGGGCTTTCACTTTGCCGGAGGGCTGGAGCGCGGCGGCGTGCTGCGCCGCTGGCTTCTGACACTGGGCCTCGATCTGCCTCTGGACAGCTGTCCGGACGAGACCGAGCGGGTGATCACGGCCGCCGGGACCTATGTCCTCCCTGTCGGGGAAGAGGGTCTGCTGGAGTGGACAGGCCGGCTCTTTCCGGGCTCCCTGCCGGCCATGCGCATCCTTCTTGACGACTGCCGCGCCGTTCACGAGAACACCCCCTTCCTCTCCGTCTCCGGGCGCCTGTCCCACACGCCCGCTGCCTTCGCGGAGCGGCGGGCCACGGACTATCTGTCCGCCATCGGCATGGAGGACGAGCCCGCCCGCGTGCTGCTCGCGCGCTGCCTGCTCTACGGCATTTCGCCCGCCGAAGCCTCCCGGGACGAATTCTTTCTTGTTACCGGCGCCTATCTGCGCTCGAGCCGCACCGTGCCGGGCGGAGGTCCGGCCATCGTCGCCGCCTTCGAGCGCGCCCTCGAGCGGGCCGGCGTCGATGTTCGCTGCGGCCTCGCGGTCACGGGCATAGCCGTCGGAGACGGCAGGGTGCGCCGCGTGCTCCTCGAGGACGGCACCGGATTCGATACGGACACCCTTGTCTTCACCGGACACCCGGGCCAGCTGAAGGATCTGCTCCCCAAAGGCGCCATGCGCCCCGCCTGGCACCGCCATGTGGACGCCATGGAGGAGACCGCCGAACCCGTGCTCCTCTGCGGCACCGCCGACGAGACGGTGCCCGAGCTCGGCTTCTGGTACTTTCCGCCCGAGGACGGCCGGCTTGTCATGATCGAGGACGAGGGCTTTTCCTTCGGCTTCATGACCGGTCCGGCGCTTCCCGACGGCACAAAGTCCTGCATGGTCTGCGCCATGAGCGGGGCAGGCACCCGCGGCGCCGGTACGGCCGAGGGACGCGGCATTCATCTCGCGCGCAAGGCCGCCTGGCAGGAGCGCCTGGCCCTTCGCGCCGAGCGGAGCCTGCCCATGCTCGGGGGACACTGGAGGCAGGTCGAGCTGGTCACGGGTCAGGCCATGCGCCGCTGGCTGCACGGCTCCACCGGCAGCTGCTACGGCTTCGCCCACAACATGGGGAGCCTCCCCCTGCCTCCGGTGACGAAGGTCGGCGGCCTCTTTCTGGCCGGTCAGAACATTCTGCTCCCGGGCGTGCTCGGCTGCATTGTCAGCTCCGCCGTGGCGGCTTCTTTCGCGCTCGGAAACGACAACATTCTCAACAGGTTCAGATCATGCGCAAACGCAGAGTAGTCATCACCGGCACGGGAGCCGTCTCGCCCTACGGCCCGGGCGTCGAGGCAATGGTTTCCGGCATGAAGGAGGACCGCTGCGCCCTCTCGGTCATTCCGGACAATCTTCTTATCAGGGACGTGGACTGTCATGTGTACGGCGCTGTGCCGCAGCTTGCCGAGACGCGCAGCATCCCGCGCGAGCTGCGCAGGACCATGTCGCCGATGACCGTCTACGCCTGTCTCGCCGCCCGCGAGGCTCTTGTTCAGTCCGGTCTCGGCACCGAAGATCTGCCGCGCACGGGCGCCTGCATCGGCTCGACCATGGGCAGCGGCCAGGAGATGGAGGCAGTGTTCGGCTACTTCCTCTCCACCGGCGGCCTCGACGCGGTGCGGACCATGTCCTTCTTCAAGACCATGGGCCATACGGCGGCCAGCGGCACCGCCCTGGCCTTCCGCCTCGGCGGCCGCGTCCTCAATCCCTGCGCCGCCTGCGCGGCCGGACTGCAGGGCATCGGCCTGGCCTACGAGGCCGTGGCCTTCGGACGCGAGGACAGGATGCTCTGCGGCGGCGCCGAGGAATACACCCGTCTGGCCACGGGCACCTTCGACAAGATTGGCGCAGCCTCGCACAGCCGCGATCCGCAAACGGCCTCGCGGCCCTTCGACACCCGCAGGGACGGCATTGTCTGCTCCGAGGGCGCGGGCATTCTGCTCCTCGAGGAGCGCGAATCGGCCCTTGCCCGCGGCGCGGACATCCTTGCCGAAATCACCGGCTTCGCCACCATCAGCTCCGCCTTCGGCGTGGCCAGCCCGGACAGCGCTGCCTCGGCGGCCTGCATGCGCGAGGCCCTGGCCGATGCCGGAGCCTCCCCGGACGAGGTCGTCCACGTGAACGCCCATGCCAC
Organism: Desulfovibrionaceae bacterium; assembly: GCA_030539415.1. GTDB lineage: Bacteria > Desulfobacterota > Desulfovibrionia > Desulfovibrionales > Desulfovibrionaceae > Desulfovibrio. The sequence continues at coordinate 463 of JAUNSE010000021.1, read as the reverse complement.
GGCCACCCAGGCCGGCGACGCGGCCGAGGGTCGGGCCATAGCGGACATCTGGGGGGACAGGGTGCCGGTCAGCAGCCTCAAGGGCCATCTCGGCCACAGCCTTGCCGCGAGCGGCGCCCTGGAGACGGCCGCCTGTGTTGCCATGCTGCGCTCGGGCCGGCAGATTGGCGGGAAAAGGGACTTCGACCCGGACCCCGCATGCGGCGGCATCCGCCACGCCGCGAGCAATGATCCGCTCGCGCGCGGCCTGATACTCAAGAACAGTTTCGCCCTCGGGGGCATCTACACATCGCTGATACTGGCGCCGGCCGACTAGGCCCGGCGCCGCAGACGGAGCAGGAGAGGAAACATGACCGAAAGGGACGTCGAGGACATTGTCAGGAAAGCCTTCGAGGAGGAGTTCGAGGTCGAGCCGGAGAAGCTCGTTCCGGAGGCGAGAATCAAGGAAGATCTGGGTCTGGAC